>JABMQM010000161.1 GCA_013203195.1 Desulfobacteraceae bacterium
AAGATGTGAACGGCAAAAAGATCCTTCTGCCGCGGGCAAAAAAAGCCCGGCCTGTTCTGCCGGCAGAATTGGCCAAATGGGCGCTGTGGTCGACGATATCGCGGTATATGAAACGCAAGCGGTTGACGACGCTGCCCACACCCTAATAACCAAACTTAAGGAAGGTTCCGTAGATCTAGTCACATTTACAAGTTCGTCGACCGTTAAAAACTTTTATGCTCTCCTGCCTCCCGACTCGCTTGAAACCCTGATGAAAGATGTATCCATAGCCAGCATCGGACCCATCACCGCTGACACCGCCAGGGATTTGGGCTTCAAGGTCGACATCATTGCCGAATCGTATACCATACCAGGGTTATGTGAAGCCATCCAGCAATACTATAATGATTGACCTCATCCTGTGTTTCGGTGTATTCTTGTATGGGTTTGAAAATAATTGAGGCCCCATGCATTCCCGCCAAAGCGGGATTGAAGTTTAAAAACAATTCTGCAGGAAACCGGTATGGACCAATATCTCGATAAACTACCCGACTTTGTCAAAGCCGTCAAATCAATCCAAGAGACCATCATTACCAATATTGTATTGATCGGCCAGGTACCTTCGCCTACATTTAAGGAAAAAAGACGGACTCAGGTTATGATGGAAAGACTGGCCGAATTTCAGGTCGATGAATGTTCCACAGACGGCTATCGGAATCCCATCGGAATCATCCGAGGAACCTCTGAGTCCAAACCGCCTATTTTCGTCGTTGCCAACCTTGATACTGTTTTTGCAAAAGATGTTGATCACTATTATACCATTAAAGAAAACTCCATTACAGGAGCCGGCATCCTGGACAACTCCCTTGCCGTTGGTGTTCTGGTATCACTTCCCGAGATATTCAGAACCTTGAATCTGCGTTTCGAATCGGACATTGTCCTGGCAGGCGTTATCCAGTCTATCGGCAAAGGAAATTTAAGAGGCATCCGTCATCTTTTAAAGACCTGGAACACTCCCATTAGAGGTGCTGTCTGCATAGAGAGTGCTGAACTGGGCCGATTCAACTATTACACTGACGGCATGATCAGGTGTGAAGTGGAGTGTAACATTTCGCCAGTCGACGGATGGGAAAACAAGTTCAAACCGAATGCAATCCTGGTCATTAATGAGGTTATCAATCAGATCCTGAAGCTGCGCTTGCCTCAAAAGCCGCGAGCAAGAGTTATCTTTGGTAAAACTTCCGCTGGTTTCAAGCATGGCATGATCGCCTATGATGCCATGCTCGGTTTTGAAATCCAAAGTGACTCCGACAGAATGGTAAAATCAATTTTCAACGATATTAAAGATATCATTGAGGGTATCAGTCATGAATATGAGGTCGACCTGAAGCTAAAAACCATCAGCAGCCTCAATGCGGCCAGATTAAAGTTCAACCACCCTTTGGTAAAAAGCACCGTGGCGGTAATGAAAAAACTGGAAATAGAACCGATCAGTGCACCCAGCGAGTCGGAGCTTTCGATCTTTCTTGCCAACAAAATACCGGCGGTTACCCTCGGTGTTACCCGGGGAGAAAACCATCACCAAGCAAGCGCCAAGGTAGAAATTGAACCCATTTACAAAGGAATCACCCAAATCATCGGCGTAATGATGGCCATTGACCAAGGGGTGTGCGATGAAAAACGACTGGCTTAAAAAAAATACTTTTCATTATTCTGAATTTAACGACTTGGGTCGACTGGTAGATCTAAAAAGAGAGAAAAATCTTAAAATATCTCTGTGCCTGCCGACGTTAAATGAAGAAAAAACCATCGCCAAAGAAATCTTGATCATGAAGTCCGAGCTGATGACCCGCTACCCGCTTCTGGATGAGATTGTTGTTGTAGACTCCGGCTCAACCGATAAAACCAGAGAGATTGCCCGCGCATTTGGCGCCGACGTTTATAAAGCAACAGATATTCTTCCAGGCCTTGAGAATTTCAAAGGCAAAGGTGAAAACCTCTGGAAGGCCCTTTACGTCACAGAGGGTGATATCATTGTATATCTTGACGCAGACATCAAAAATATCCACCACAGGTTTGCCTATGCTCTCATCGCCCCCCTGCTCTTTTATGATAATGTTAAATACGTTAAGGCTTTTTACGACAGGCCGATTACCATTGGCAAAAACAAAATCAGGCCCACCGGCGGCGGGCGGGTCACGGAACTCGTCATCCGCCCGCTATTCTCTTTATATTTTCCGGAGCTCACGCAGATCATGCAGCCGTTGTCGGGTGAATATGCCGGTTCCAGGGAAGTATTTGAAGCCATACCGTTTCCAATCGGATACGGCGTTGAGACCAGCATGATTCTCGATATCTACGAAAAATGGGGGCTTGATGTCATCGCCCAGGTCGATCTGGACAAACGCATTCACAGAAACCAGGATACAAGGGCTTTAGGCAAAATGGCCTTTGTGATTATGATGACGTTTATCAATCGCCAAAAAAATCTCGGATTGATAAAATTAAAAAATGATCTTTTCCGTGAAATGATCCAATACAATCTTGTCAAAGATGAATACAGTCCTGATATTTTTAAAATAGAAGGGCATGAAAGGCCGCCGATCATAGAGATCCCTGAATACCGGCACAAGTTTAACAAAAACTAAAACCCAACCCGGATAAACCGGAAAGAATAGCAACAAAGCCACCAAGGCACAAAGAAAAACTGTTTATTATAAATTAACTTCGTGTCTTAGTGTCTTAGTGGCGAAA
>JABMQM010000162.1 GCA_013203195.1 Desulfobacteraceae bacterium
CGGACAACAGGACTACCAGGATAACGCAACATCCGATTATCCAGAGAGATATCTTTTTGAGTTTGGTCATGTAAGTTATTTAAACTACAATTTATTATTACTCTTTTCAGGCCTGCTTAACAACTTGCCGACCAGCATGGCAACCAGAATCGTCAAGTAAAGCTGGCCGGCAATAGCAATAACGATGGTGAGAGATTTGGCAAAAGCGGAAACCGGTGTGATATCGCCATAACCTAAAGTGGTCAGGGTGACAAAGCTGAAGTACAGATAGTCGTGAAATCCCGCAGCACCACTGCCTGCAAAATTAATCGCCGGGGTATCCATGTGCAAAAAGAATTTTTGCACTATTTCGGTCATAGCCAGCAGCACCGCGCCTAATATTCCGATAAGCAGATAACCGTTAATTGAATTGATGATAATGGTTATTGTGACCTGTTTACTCCTGGCGATATGCCTGATCATGAACACCGTAATAAACAGGTTGAAGCAGAAAAAGGACAGGAAAGAGACAAATCCCAACAGATCATTGGTGAAAAAATAATTAAGCCAGGATAAACATATGGTAACTGCTCCGGAGACGATCAGGATTCTGCGTGTTTTTTCAGCAAAATCGAGTGAAAAAATACCGGAGAGGACTATAGCCATGAAGATAATGTCTCTAAGAAGTAATCGATGAGTCGCTAAGGCTGGGAAAAAAAAGATCGTTACTATTAAACAAGTTAAGAGAATTACATTATTTCGGGTTAACTTTTTATGTTCCATAATAACTTAGCCCGGACGAGCCCGAGAGCAGAAAAGGCCGGAAAAGTGATGCATATTAAAGTGAGGGGGCTATTTTATTGGTGCCTCTGGTTGATTTTGCACCTGTTCCATTTCCTCTTTGGAAAGCCATCCTCCGCCCAGCGCTTTGTAAAGTTTTACATAGGCATTGTAGAATTGCTGTTTCAATTCGGAATGTTCCAGACCGACGGAAAAGAGTGTCCGCTCAGTTTCCAGAACTTCAAGATAGCTGGTCACCCCTTTGTCGTAGCGCAATTTTGACAGAAACGCGGCATTTTTAGCCGCCGTGTATTTTCGCTCTACCGAAGAAATCTGTCTTTTGTAGGTTTGAATTTCATTCAAGGCGTCCGCAACTTCTCGAAAAGCATTGAGCACCCTGTTTTCGTAGAAGTACAATGTCTGCCGGGTTCTTTCTTTCTCAATTTCCACGCGCTCAATATTTTTATTGAAATTAAACAGCGGCCCGAACAAGCTGCCGCCGACCGACCAGACGCCTCCATCCGTGGTGACGGATGACAATTCGCTGCTGGCCGCCCCGAAAAGGCCTGTCAGGGTGATGGACGGGAACCGCAAGGCCTCGGCAACGCCGATCTTCGCGGTTTGCGCTTCCAATAAATACATCGCTTCGGCGACATCCGGCCTGCGTTCCAGAATGCTTGAGGGCAAGCCGGCGGGTATATCCGGAAGAAAGGTCTGGTCGTTAAGATCATACCCTGTTTCTATTTCTCCGGGGAATTTTCCCAGCAAAATACTCAGCGCGTTCTCGGTGTTGGCGATGAGCCGCTCGTACAACGGAATGGCCGCAACGGCAATTTCCTTCTGAATCTGCGCCTGGTTCAGATCGAGTTCAGGGATAATGCCCTTGTCAAAGCGTTTTTGTATGATGTCCAGGCTTTTTTGCCGCGAATCAAGGGTGCTTTTGGATATGAACAGCCGTAGCCGATAATCCAGAAGTAAATAGTATGTACCGGCAACCTCTGAAATCAAACCGATCTGAACGGTTCTCAAGGAATACTCGGAAGCCATCAATTGTGCCCTGGCGGATTCGGTGGATCTGCGGTATTTACCCCAGAAATCGATCTCCCAGCTCAATACCGGCGCGATATAGGCAGATTTATCCGTTGTTGACGATCGTGATACACCAGTAAAAGTTCCTACCCTTGCGCCCCCTTCGATATCCAGCCGGGGGTATTGATCCGCGCGGGTGAATCCGAGTGACGCGCGGGCTTCCTCGATACGGCTGGCAGCAATCATGGCGTCTTTATTGTCGGTCAACGCGGTGATAATCAATGAATTCAAAACCGGATCATTGAACAGCTCCCACCATTTCAGGTTGGCCGCGGCCTCGGGTTCGGATTCGGCAAACCTGAAATTATACGGTGTTTCGACATCAGGCTTTTGAAAATTAGGGCCCATCATACAGCCCGCAAGCGGTACGATAATGACCAAGGCAATAATTTTAAAAAGTTTTTTCATTTTGTTATCAATCATTATTTGCCTGTATCAGGGTTTAATTGCCGATCTCGTTTCTGTTCATACTTACCAACCTTGCCGATAAAAACAAACAGCATCGGGTAAAAGAAAACGCCTAACACCGTTGCCAGCGTCATGCCTCCTAATAATGCCATGCCCATGACGATTCTGGCCTCAGCTCCGGCTCCGGATGCGATTACCAGCGGCATGACGCCCAAAATAAAAGAAAAAGCCGTCATCAATATCGGTCTGAAACGCAGTCTGGCGGCTTTAACAGCCGCATCAAACAGGGAGAGACCTTTGTCAAATTCCAGTTTGGCAAACTCAACGATCAAAATGGCATTTTTGGCAGCCATGGCGATAAGCATCACCAGTGCAATCTGAGCAAAAACGTTGAGTTCATAACTTTGACTAAGCAGCCTGGCAAGGAACAAGGCTAAAAAAGCCCCAAAGATGGCAAATGGTGTGCCCAGCAAAATACTGAAGGGCAGCGACCAGCTTTCATACTGGGCGGCGAGGATCAGAAATACAAACAATAATGAAAACGCGAAAACAACCGAGCCCGTTCCGGAAGCGTTCTTTTCCTGGTACGACATATTGCTCCACTCAAATCCCATGTCTGCCGGAAGAACTTTTGCGGCGACTTCTTCAAGGGCATCCAGAGCCTGGACCGACGTGTATCCGGCAGCCGGTCCACCGGAAAGCTCGATAGCTCTGTATAAATTAAACCGATTTGTATAATCCGGCCCCACGATTTCTTTAATGCTCGCAAAGGCTGATAAAGGAACGCTGTTGCCCAGGTTATTTTTAATATAAAACAGATTAATCTGATCTTCGTTCAACCTGTATTCGGGTTCGGCTTGAATATAGGCCTTGTACAACCTTCCAAACCTGTTGAAATCGTTTACATAGGAACCACCCAAAAAGGCACCCACTGTCGTATAAATGCTATTCAGGGATATGCCGGCTTTAAGAACTTTATCTCTGTTTATTTCCATGTACCTTTGAGGTACGCTGGCCCTGAAGGTTGTAAATACAGTACCGATTTCAGGTCGTTGCATGGCGGCCTGAATAAAGTTGACGGTATGTTTTGCCAGGTAATCCGGTGTATTGCCGCCCTTATCCTGAACCATTAAAGTGAATCCCGAACCGCTCCCCAACCCGGGGATGGCAGGCGGTCCAAAGGCAAAAACCTGGGCCTCGTTAACGGCAAAATGGAAATTAACATTCAAGCGCGCCGCAATTTCTTTGGCCGTTTTATCCCTTTTGCTCCAATCCTTGAGCGAAACAAATATAAAGCCGGAATTCGACGACATGCTGCCCGAAAGCAAACTAAATCCCGTTGCCGTGGTAACAAATTCCACCTCATCGTATTTTGCGATTATTTTTTCTACTTTCTTGGCAACGACGTCGGATCGCTGCAGGGAGGCGGCATCAGGCAATTGTATATTTACAAAAAGATATCCCATGTCTTCTTCGGGCATAAAACCACCCGGAACCATTTTGCCGAGAAAACCCATGGCAACGGTCACGATAACGATAAAGATTATTCCTCGTGTTATTTTGCGGGCCACGACAGTGGTAAAATTCATATACGAATCCGTGGCCCTGTCAAAGGCTTTGTTGAACCAGCCAAAGAAAAGTCCCAGCGGGCCGCGGTAGGGTTTTTGCTTCCTGAGCAGCAGCGAACACAGGGCGGGACTCAGGGTTAAGGCGTTAATGGATGAGAACACCACCGAAACGGCGACGGTGATGGCAAACTGTTGATACAGCCTTCCCGTTATGCCTCCCATGACGGCCACCGGAATAAACACCGCCACCAGAACCAGGGTGGTGGCAATAACGGGTGCGGTGACTTCGTTCATCGCCTTTACGGTGGCTTCTTTTGAGTCCATCCCTTTTTCAATATTAACCTGGACCGCTTCGACGACCACAATGGCATCGTCAACGACAATGCCGATGGCCAGAACCAAACCCAAAAGAGACAGCACGTTGATGGTGAAACCGATCAAGGGGAAAGCAATAAACGCTCCGACCAGAGAAACGGGTATGGCGATGGTGGGGATTAAAGCCGCTCTCCAGTCCTGGATAAAAATAAAGACAACTAAAATAACCAGAGCCAGGGCGATATAGAGGGTTACGATAATTTCATCGATGCCTGCCGTAATGGCCAGCGTGCTGTCCAGGGAAATGTCGTATCTGATACTCTCCGGGAAGGATGCGGCCAGTTCCTCCATTGTTTTCCTGATATTTTCAGCCAGCTCGACGGCATTGGAACCGGGTGCTTGATAAAGGGCTATGATGGCGCATTCTTTATTGTTTAGCCTGGTAAAAGCATTATATGTTTCGACACCCAGTTCAACCCGGGCGATATGTTTGACCTTTACCTGAGATCAGCCCTCGGTGGTTCTGATAACGATTTCACCGAATTCTTTTTCAGATTGCAGGCGCTCGGGCAATCTGACCGTGTAGGTAAACTCTGTTCCCGGGGGGGCGGGCTCTGCTCCGAATTTACCTCCCGGTACAATAACGCTCTGCTGTCGAATGGCTTCGATTATCTCAGGTACCGTTATGCCCAGATGGGCCAGACGATCGGGTTTTATCCAGATACGCATGGAATAATCGCTGGCGCCGATAACATTAACGCGTCCGATACCTTTTGTTCGGGCCAGAATATCTTTGATGTTTATCAGGGCGTAGTTGCCCAGAAACTGTTGATCGTATCTGCCGTCCTCTGAGGTCAGGGTGATCAGCATAAGAATGTTGGGAAGAGACTTTTCGGTAGTAACCCCTAATCTTTTAACTTCTTCCGGCAGTTTGGCTGTGGCGGCGGCAACTCTGTTTTGAGTAAAAACGGTGTTCATATCCGGGTCGGTCCCGATCTCAAATGAAGTCTGGATGACCATTGTACCGTCATTTGCGTTGGTCGATTTCATGTAGATCATATTATCGACACCGTTGATCTGCTGCTCTAAAGGCGTTGCGACCGACTGCTCCACACTGACGGCATTGGCTCCGGTATAGTTGGCACGTACTTCCACCATGGGGGGAGTGATGTTAGGATACTGTTCAATTGGCAGGCCTGCTAAAGATACGATCCCAACAATAACCATGATAATGGCGATGACCATGGCCACAATCGGTCGTCTTACAAAAAAATTGTCCATATTCGATTAGATGCTTTCTTGGTCTGTTAATTTAATTTCTTGAACCGTGGGGTTTACAATTGCGCCTTCTTTTACTTTTTGCAATCCTTCATAGACGACGTTCTCCCCGGATTTCAAACCTGCGGTGATCAGCCAGAATTGTTTGGTCTTAGGACCCACTTCAATTGTTCTTTGCCGCACTTTATTGCTGTCGTCAACAACATAGACACTGTATAATCCTTGCAGTTCAATAACACATCTCTGGGGAATAAGAATACCGTCTTTAACGACTTTTACTCTGGCCCTTATTTTGGCATACTGCCCGGGACGCAGTAATTCCTGTGTATTGGGAAAGGATGCCTGAATCAGCATGGCACCGGTTGTCGGGTCCACACTTCTGTCGGCAAAGTCGAATTTGCCCGTGTGTTCATACATGCTGCCGTCTGTCAAAATCAGTTCCAGTTGCACTTCCTCGTCTTTATGGTCTGTAGGGTCTTTTTGAGAAACGTGGCGGCGGGCAAGCTGCAAATATTGGGTCTCGGTAATAAAAAACTGCACCAAAACGGTGTCTATACGGGAAACCGTATTCAAAATAACCGGATTGGGGCTGCGGCCCACAAAATCCCCTACTTTGGCTTTTGTTTTTCCGATAATTCCGGATATGGGTGAATAAATCTTGGTATAACCGAGTTGAATTTTGCTGGCCCTCAGATTCGCCTCAGCAGCTTTCACCGATTCGATAGAAGCATCATATTGGGCTACGGCAGAATCCAAATCGCTTTCGCTGACCGCTTTCTGCTCCGCAAGCGGCCTGTATCTGTTTAAATCGCTTTCCGCTTTCGCCCGCCTTGTTTTTGCTTCCGCAACCCTGCTCATCTTTGCCGCGACATCAGCCTCGAACGGCTGGCTTTCCAGCGTGTAGAGCAGCACACCTTTCCGGACCCTCAAACCCTCATCAAAATGGATGCCTTCCAGAAAACCTTCCACCCTCGCCCGTATGGCAATATCTTTGAATCCGTAAATCTGACCGACAAAGTCTTGAAAAATTGGAACTTCTTGTACTTTGGTCTGATATACGGTCACATTGGGCGGAGGAGGTTGAGCCTGCTCCTCTTTTTGACTGCATGCGAAAAACAACAAAAGGGAAATGCATAGTAAATTTAGCGTAATGGTTTTCATTTTATTTTCTTTATATTGATGAAAGGTTAATAGATATGAAAGATGTATTCTTAATATATAATTGAGTCACTATTATACAATTTTGTTCAAAAGTAAAGGCCACCCGTTATGTGGCCGTTGACTTGCATTCGCCGCAATGCCGGTAATCTGTCGACGCAAGGAGAAGATCCCGTTATCGTGGCTGCGGATATGAATTTAGATCGATATATTTCTAATGTTGTCACTTCTTTGGTGGAAGCAGTTTGTTTTTTTGTAAA
Source organism: Desulfobacteraceae bacterium (assembly GCA_013203195.1). Lineage (GTDB taxonomy): Bacteria > Desulfobacterota > Desulfobacteria > Desulfobacterales > UBA11574 > Desulfatibia_A. The sequence continues at coordinate 6,836 of JABMQM010000162.1, forward strand.
TCTTGAATTACGACTTTAATCACATCATCAATGATTTGATTGACTGAGTCTGGTCTCAATGTTTCTGACTTCCCTGACCATATAAGTTTTTCCGTTTTAACATCGTACAGATTCGTTGCCAGGCGAACGGTTATACGCGTGCTGGAATAGCCGGGTTGATGGGTATTGCCATAAGCCCATAGATAGTGGCCGTAATAGCCCCGGCCACTTGAAGGGGAACGAGTGATGATTTCTTTTTCTTCCACGCCAACCATATGAATGATGATTACCGCGTCATTTTCAAATTTATTAACGGCTTTCAATATCGCGTCTTTTTCCAATTGCTGTTTTTCAGAAATAGGAATGACATCCGCACTTGAGACGGCTTCAATTCCGGCTGTCTTAAACTGGGCAACAAACTTGTCTTCAAAAGAATGTCGCAGCTCCTTTTCATACGTTATAGCAATTACCAGAATGTCGGATACAGGTTTTCCCAGACGGGCCTCATCCACCTTTGTAGTGTTTAGCTTGGTGCCTCCACAGGCAATAATCAGAACACCGGATAAAACTACACATGCAAACCATTTAATAGCGCCATTCCTCATTGATCTCCTCCTGTAGTTAGTGTCCATCCACGAATCCAAAATGAAC
>JABMQM010000163.1 GCA_013203195.1 Desulfobacteraceae bacterium
AGATCCTCTTTCTTTTTCCAGCCTTTTAGCGGCCCCTTGCGTGTTTGTGCAAACACTCCCGGGGCAAGTTTGGCATGCCGGGCCCAATCCATCATAATTTTGGCGACCGTTTCAGCAGTACTCTCCTGCCAGTTGGTACCAAGTTTTGCGCGCAGTTCAAGGCCCAGCGCTAAAAGCGTATGGCCTTTATCTTGATGGGATGTGAGTATTTCTAGAAAGGCGGCAAACGACTTCAGCTGCAAGGCACTTTCGGCAAATAAACGCGGGCGCTGATCCGGGTTTGCTACGAACTCGAAACCTTTGGGCAGCACTTTGATAAGCCGGGTTCTTCTTTGAATGAAACCCAGATCTTCGAGTGTTGCCAGGGCGCGGAAAATAGTACTTTTTTTAAGGCCTGTCCAGGCGACGCTGCCGTCTTTTTTAAGGGCCTGAACAAGTCTTATGGCCACACCTTCAACCGGAGAATATTGAATCTGTGGTGTTTTCGTTCCGGATCTTTTGGGCAGCAAAAGATGGCGTTCCCGAATTTCTGTTCCAGGATCGTAACGAAAAAGAGTCCGGTTTTTGCTGTCCGGCAGTGCCAAATCAGCGGCATCCATCCATTTTGCAAAACAACGGGCATGGGCTAACCAGGTTTGCCGCGGGGACGAAATGTATGGGCACAAGACCTCAAGCATTAAAGCGGCTTGGTCGATTGTAAGCGAGTGGTTCTCTTTGAGCGCTTTTAAGAGCCGTTGAACCTGGCGGTTACGTTGCAGCCTGTCCCGGATGTGACGGCGCCATGCAACCTCAAAATCTTTGGAAGGTTCAGGAAAATGGATTTTCAGGATGATTTTGCCGTTATCCATTTTTGCCAGTCCCAGGAGTTTCATATCTCTAACAACATGATAAAACGCTTTTTCTGATAAAGCGGTTTGGGTCCTGAATGCCTGGGCGTCAAGAGAACCGTTTGCTTTTTTCAATATTTTGGTTGCCCCCAGGACATTTCCTGCTTTTGCCCGCAAGAAATAGCTTGTGTTGGCAGGCACCTTGTTGTCGGTTAGGTAGTCTCTGAAAGCATCGGCGTATACGTCGTATATATTGCCGATATTTATCAGCAGGCCTTGACGGGCCAGGCTCTGAACGGCTTTATGGTCATAGTTTGCACTCATTTCTAAAATACGGACCGGGGCCGCATGGGCAATACGATGCAACACGGCTGATGTTTTTGACGGTAATCCACGCAAATCTTCCCGGAAAAGGGCTTCCATGTTATGCAGGCGCATGACGATGTCTGCCTGGGGCAGTCCCGCCTGCCGCAAAGCTATAACCCGGCTGCAAAGCTTTTTCAAAAGCCAGGGGTATCCTTGGGAAAATTCGGCCAGATGAAAGCGCAAGTCTTTTATTAAGGTTTCCTCAAGTTTTTCCTTAAGTTTTTCCAAAATCTCATTGGTTTCGGCTGCCTTGAAAGGTTCCAGAATGATATGCCGGCTTAAATTTGCAATAGCTGCCGGCAATTCTTTTAAAGAGCCGTCGTACGAATCGATAAGCCCTGTTGTTAATGAGAAACCCAGCACCACATTGGTTTGGGCGTCACTGACTTTTTGCAACAGTTTTTGAAAGCGGCCGAGGATATCCGGCTGCCTAAAAATGTGTTCGAACTGGTCGAAAAAGATGAGCATAAGGATGCCGTGGCGTTCCAGCGATTGTCCGATTTCAAGCATCGCCCGGTCCGCGTTTGCAAAATCGACAGAGGGTTTAAGACGGTCTGTTAGCGGGAGCCTGCCGCCGAAATCTCCTGATCGACGGATGGCATAGTCCACAGAGTACGGGATAGATCGTGATGAAGATATAGAGCGCGAGTCTATGGCTACAGCAAAGTGGCCGCCGGCTTTGAGGCCGGCAGTCCAGGCCAGCACCAGAGAACTTTTTCCCCACCCCGGCGGGGCTTCCAACAGGACGCCGCGGCCGGAAGTCTTTTTGCTGATAACGTTATTTGCAAAAGAGTCGAGCTTTTCACAATCAGATTTTCTGCCGACTAAGTGCGCGGCCGATGCCGGGAATTGATACTCGAAGTATTCCGAGCTGCCCTGCAGCTCGATAATGTCTGGGTCATCCTGGAACAGGCCCGGCTGCAAGGCCGCAGCGCTGCTGACGGCGATATTGTCACAATCGACAAGTTCCGGATAAAGCCCCGCCAGATAGTCGAGGGAGGGCCTGTCTGACAGCGGCACTCCTTGGGTGTCGAAAACAGCTACGCTATTTGTGATTCCTTTATCAGACCCGCTGACATACTGGACCCAGAACAAACCCTTTGCAGTGTAAAGCAGAAATCGGTCACCGGGTTTGCCGGTCGTGCGGGCGAAGCGTTTGGCGATGGTGTCCGGATGGACGGCTCCCGGCATATCCATAACAGCTTGCAGAACTTCATGCTCCTCATAAAGGAGTGTTGTGACCTCGGGATTGGTTGCGATATGCTCCTGATAGAATGTTCTGGCAATACTGTCGACGCCGGGCAGGGCGATCAATAAACCGTGACACCGCTTGTCGCGGTGCCATCGGGTCATATATTTGCCGAAAAAGGCCTGCAGCTCGTGCGCGCTGACGGCCGTTTCAGAATATTTGCACTCAGCATAGAAGGGAGAGCCGGTAGCTTCATGTTTGCCCTCGAACTCGATTTCCATGGCCGTGTGGTTTATTCTCTTGATATGGGCGAGGTGGTATCCATAAAGACCCAGAACTTGGGACATGAATTTTTCGAACAATTTGTTCCGGGCCTGAGGGTCGGGCTCTTTTATAAATATTGTTTGCCTTCCCATGCAGGTTTCATCCTCTTGGTCCGCATTGAACGGCGGAAGGTTCCGAAGTGTAACTACTGACAATAGTACGAATAGAACCTGGTAGTCGCATAGTTTACGGTAATGCCGGTGGAGTGTCAATGGATTATACAAACCATAATTTGCTGAGCGGCTTGACGATTTTCAGCAGGTTTGATATCCACATTCAAACATTTTGTATGTCCGCCTGTATATTGCGCGATCAATTAAGATGGCGTCGTACAAAGTCAAGAATTAAACTATAGATGGCCAAGTAAAAAGGAAGACCTATGCTGATTACTGAGATACTTGCCCGCAATGCCCGCATGTATGCTGAAAAAACAGCCCTTGTGGAGCGAGAGCCGGAAAAAAATAAGCGCCGGGAAATCTCCTGGAAAAAGTTTGACGACCAGGCCAACCAGGTGGCCCAGGCCCTCATTGCCCGCGGGATCAAAAAAGGGGACCGGGTCGTTCATTTGATGACCAATTGTCTCGAATGGCTGCCCGTCTATTTTGGAATCCTGCGCACCGGTGCCTGGGCGGTGCCGCTGAACTTTCGATTTGTGGCCAAGACCATACTAAGATGCGCCCAGACCGCCGAATCCAAAGCTTTTATCTTTGGTGAAGAGTTCATTGACCGTATTAATACCATAAAAAGTGATCTGGATAAATTTGTAACCACTTACATCTTTGTCGGGCCTGAAGCACTGCGACCGGACTATGCCGAGCCGTACGAGGAAGTTCTGGCATCACAACCTAAGGTTGATCCCGCAGCTAAGATCAGTATCATTGACGAGGCCGCGCTCTATTTTACCTCCGGCACCACCGGCACCCCCAAAGCAACGCTGTTGACCCATAGAAATCTGGAATTTTCCTGTTTTTTGGAAAACCAGCATCACCGCCAGACCCACGATGACAACTTCCTCTGTTTGCCGCCGCTGTATCACACCGGTGCCAAAATGCACTGGTTCGGCAATTTCATTGTGGGGGCTCCGGCTGTCATTTTAAAAGGAATCGATCCGCAGTGGATTATGGAAGCTGTTTCCGAAGAAAAGATAACGGTGGTCTGGCTGCTGGTTCCCTGGGCGCTGGATATTCTGTTTGCCATCCAGAGCGGGGCTTTGAAACTTAAAGATTATAACCTTAATCAATGGCGCCTGATGCATATCGGGGCACAACCCGTGCCGCCCAGCCTGATTAAAGAATGGAAAAAAATTTTTCCACATCACCAGTATGACACCAATTACGGCCTGACCGAATGTGCCGGTCCGGGATGTGTTCATCTGGGAATGGAGAATATGCACAAGGTGGGAGCCATCGGTGTGCCGGGTTTTGACTGGGAAATCAAGATTGTTGATGACCTGCTGCATCCCGTCAAGCAGGGCCGGCCCGG
>JABMQM010000164.1 GCA_013203195.1 Desulfobacteraceae bacterium
AATAGGATCTTATTATGCGAGTCTTTTGATTTTTATCAAAATCTGTTTGATTTAGGATTGCTTGCAAACGATCGTCATTAATTACCTCCAAAATAGCGATGTCCTCGCGCAGCGCAATTTCCTGCACAAAAGTTACTATTTCCCTTTGTTTGTTAAGGCTCAATTTGAGGTTTTCAAAAAGCTCTACAAAGCCGGCTCCGACATCAGGTGCCAACTTGCCCAGTTCCAGCGCCATGGCTAAAGAAATAATATCAGACAGTATGGCTCTTTGAATGGGCCGGGAAAGATGGCATATTTTCTCAATTTTATTTATTACAGATTGATTCTCAGGCAATCTCAGGATCGACAATTCCTGGGCTAACATAATATCATCTTTAATAAAGCCGGATATTAAAGCCAGCGATCTCGACTGTTCGATCAGGTTAAGAGGCCTTTGCAGGGCATTATCGGTAACGGCAATTCCGGCACAATCAGCCTTTTGGGTTCCAGGATCCAATATCCTTGCTTCGACCTGGGACCAGCCTAAACCACGGCATGCTTCAATCCTGCGGAATCCGCAAACAATCATATATTCCGAGTTGTTTTCCAGTAATAACGGAGGATTCAACAAGCCTATCTTTTTAATGGAGGCTGTCAGGTCGTCGATATTCGTTTCGGTGGTAATGCGGTAGGTGTTATCCGTACAATCGATATTGGTAAGCTTTACAGTTTCAATTTTAAAATGCATGACATATTCATCATCAAAAATGCGGGTTAGTGCCGGTAAGTTGTATGAGTGCCTCCATGTATTTGTTGCGGGTATTGGTGATTACATTTTCAGGCAGAGATGGCGCCGGCGGCTTTTTGTTCCAGTTGATGGCAATCAGGTAGTCTCTGACGTACTGTTTGTCAAAACTCTCTTGCGGACCGCCCGGCTTATAGGAGGCCTGGGGCCAAAACCTGGAGGAATCAGGAGTGAGCACTTCATCAATCAAAATAATATTGTCTCCCACAAAACCAAATTCAAACTTGGTATCTGCAATGATGATGCCCTTTTTTTCCGCCTGCCGAGCCCCCTGCTGATAGATCGCCAGGCTCAGCGCTTTGACCTTTTCGGCCTGCTTTTTTCCTATTTTTTTTACAGCCTCTTCAAAATCGATATTAATATCATGATGTCCGATTTCTGCTTTGGTTGACGGCGTAAAAATAGGCTCGGGGAGTTTATCTGATTCTTGCAGACCTTGCGGCAGTTTTATCCCGCAAATCCTTCCGGATTCCTGATAATCTAACCAGCCGGATCCTGAAATATAGCCTCTGACAACACATTCGATGGGCAGCGGCTGCGTTTTTTGAACAAGCATACTGCGGTCACGAAGAATGTCGCTATAAGGTTTGCAAGGCGCCGGGAAGTTGTCTACGTCGCTTGAAATTACATGATTGGGCAGCAGGGGTTCCATTATTTTAAACCAGAAAAGGGATATCTGGGTCAAAATTTTGCCTTTATCAGGAATGGGGTCCGGCATAATTACATCAAAAGCGGAAAGACGATCCGAAGCTACCATTAAAAGCCGGTCCCCCAGATCGTATATGTCCCGAACTTTGCCTCTTTTTAAAAGATTGAGGTCCTTGAAATCAGTTTCAAGTACGGCCTGTTCCATAAAATCTGTCCTAATGAGAGTTTTTGAATGCTTTTATATATAATTTTAAAATAGATAGTGCTGTTTCGCCTATTTCAAGAAACTTAATCCCGGATTCGAACTTACCCACCTTGCCCGGCTTGGAAGCAACAACCTTGCCTTTGATATCAATCAGATCATTTTCCAGACCGATTGACAGCAAAGCGTCGTATTGCTGTTCAATTTGAATATGTGTTTCCAGAAGGATACCGCCTTCACTGATGTTCAAGGTTCTTCCCATTCCATGCATAACCACTTGACCGTTTTCATCCATACAATCATACGCTATTAGGTTGAGGGCGTCGATTCTTGAATGCAGTCTTTTATCATCTTGCGTCATAGTTTTCACCAGTTTTAAACAAATATGGTAATAGTTCAGCCACCAAGACACCAAGACACCAAGGCACAAAGAAGGGGTGTGGGTTATAAGCCTTAACGATTCAGTTTAATTGGTTAAATTGGTTCCATTGGTTTGGTTGCTTAACAAATAAATCTAATTAAACCAATAAAACCAATCGGACAATTTAAATT
>JABMQM010000165.1 GCA_013203195.1 Desulfobacteraceae bacterium
ATTCCTGTGGAAATAAACAATGAAACAATAACAAAAACTAAAATGGATATGACCCCGATACCAAGGATCCAGACTTGAAGGTTTCTTTTTGACGCAATGCCGTGAGAAAGAAATCTCTGCTCGATTTCGACGACTTTTTGCCGGGGCATGCCCACACTAATGATACCGATTTTTTCACCATTAGAGTCTGTAATAGCGGAACTTGTGGTAATATAATCTTTGCCTGCAAGTGTTAAAGATATGGTTTTTGGCTGATCAGCTCCATATACTTCTTTTAGTATTTCCATGCTTATCTGAAGTTCCTTGGAAACCGCGTTATCTTGCTTTTCTGCGTCACCAAATCCCATATGGGCAATGGGACCGGTCCCTGCATAGATTGCGCAAGCCAAACCGGTTGAGTCATAAAACTCCTTTAAGGGCCTGTCGTAATTATTCAGCATTTTTCCTATGATCAATACGGCCAGCGGGTCACCAAAATCACCCTTGACAATCTTTGCCGATGTGTAGCTTATGAAACCGTTCCCTGTGAATTTATTCTCTGTCAGTTTAAACGCCTTTATAAAATCAGCATCATGTTTTGTGACAGCACGCAAGTTAGCCTCTGAACCACTTTTAAGAGTCTCCTGAACTCTCTTCCAAAGTTCCGAGGATTGATAAAATTTCTCAATCCAGGCAACATCAACATCATCACCAATATCAGAGGGAGAAGAAGCAAGGTGGTGTCCCTTAAAATCAAACAACGCGACAAAGTCCATATGAACTTTGGAACCTTCCAAGATACCGGTTAACGCAGTGACCCGCAGATCTTCTGTATTTTTCAGAAAACCAGAGTGACGGGAAATATCTATTGCGATGCGCTCCATCTCTTTCATGATATCGCTGACCTTTAATTCAAATACACGATGATAACCAACAAGGGTTTTATTTGTCATGGCTATCAGGTCATCGGAAAGCATTTTCGATTGCCTCTCGATGCCTGCACTGAGTTTTGAGGATATCAAAAGGCCCAGTGCCATAATGATGACGGCAGCTGTTATACAGAAACTTACCATTATCTTGTATTTTATGCTTTTCATAACGTGCCCCTCATGCCTCTATCTGTTTATGGACCAGAAGTTTTTCATCAGAAAGAATCTTTCTCCCATCAAGAATCACAACACGGTCTTTAGTAATACCTTTGAGATATTTTTCTCTTATACCTGTAAGGGTCGGCAGGGTTGGCTGAACAGCGCTTAGGGGGATAGTATTCACACCGACAATGGTATCTGCGAGGATACCGAATTCCATCCCTGCGGCGTTATGCAGAACAGGTTCATCTGTATGGAGAATAATAACCCAGTTGGGATCGTTAAGTCTCTGCTCAGGCAGTTCAAATAATTTTTTAAGATCAATGATGGAAATAATCTGGCCTCTAAAATTGATAATTCCGCAAACAAAGGCAGGCGTGCATGGGAGCGGTGTAAGTTCTTTTAAGGGGAGCACCTCGAGAATATGTTTCAATTCAAAGGCATGTGTCTCATGGGCCAAAAGAAATTCCACAACCTGCAGGTGGGCTTCGCCTTGGTCTTTCTTTACGGACGTCTTTGCCAGGACTTTGGCCCTGGCTTTCAGGATTTTAACCTTTTCTGCCTGGTTCGGTTCAAAGACTTTTTCCAAGGCCGCCCCGCCGTCTTCCAGGCATTTTTGATTGTTTTTTCCGCTCATACGATTCCCTATTAATCGTCAATCATCAATCTAACGGTTTCCATAAGCCTTCCGGCTGTCATCCCCTCAGAGTAAGGCAGGATCTCTTCATGATCCATTGGAAGCAGTAAAGAGAGGACATTCTTATAGTGCTTGCCGGATTCATTGATCTTGTCCTGTTGACGGGTGAGATTTCCCAGTGCAAAATGGGCCAGCACAAATCTTGGGTCGAGATATAGGGCATGCTTGAGCGATTTTATGGATTCTGTCAAGCGTCCCTGTTCATGACATATGGTTGCTAAAAGATAGTGGTGGCCGGGATTAAGTTTTCCAGTATTAACAGCCTTTTCTGACCATTTTTGCGCTTCATCCAATTTTCCCAGATTTGCTAAAGACTTTGATAGAAGGGCCATGGATTCGGATTTCAAAAGGAAAGTGCCGTTACTGTTTTTGCTATTTGATAGAAGTGTCGTGAGCTTTTCCACCGATTCTTCATAACGGCCTTTTTTATAAAGGTTCACAGATTCCTGATAAATGTCCTGTTTTGGCTGAACATGCCTTTTCCCACGCTTTTTGTCTGTTTTTCTCCTAAGCCTCTTACGATTTGTTTCTTTATCCCCTGACTGCTTCCGGCACAAAGAGCTTACAACTGGGTAAGGAAGAGAGTCAGAGCGCGTTTTTGAAAATCGCGGTTCAAGATCTTCCTTCCGGGGAGGCCCTTTCCTGTGAAGGACAGCACCCGGAAAACGGACAGCATTCAGGCCGAGTTGCTGGACAAAGGCTGCTTCACTCGGGCTCACGATCAGCCAGCCGCCCTCCACAAGGGAATTTGTCAGACGTTTGATCACTTCCCCTCTAAGATCCGGAGCAAAATACATGAGCACGTTGCGGCAAAAGATTACATCCATTGCATTATTGTTAAGCGCTGAAGTATAGGTTCGTTCCGCTAAATTGAGTTGGCAGAAATTCACCATGTCTTTGAGATGGGTCGAAATTTCGTAGCGATTATCAGCTTGTTTTTTGAAATATTTTTCCAGTATCTCGTCGGGTGTGTCACGAAAGGACCAACGCGTGTAAACTCCTTGTTCAGCCTTTTGAAGAAAGCGGGGATTAATGTCGGTAGCCAATATCGTAATTTCCCAATCCTTCAATTTCGGCATCATTTGATCAATAAGCATGGCGATGGAATATGGTTCTTCACCAGTACAGCACCCCGCACTAAAGAATCGGACACTTTTTCCTCTTACCTGACTCGATTTGATCCATCCGGATAGAATATGGTCTTTTAAGACCTGAAAGATGTTTTTATCACGGAAAAAAAAGGTTTCACCGATGGTGAGATGCCCAACTAGCGTATCGAGCTGTTTGTTTGTAAGGGTGGATGACAGCAACCACTGAATACACGATGCCGTATCTTCACGTACCGAAGGTTCTTCAACCAACTCCTGCAATGCGGTCTTTACACCCCGGTTGAGGTCTCGCCATTTTTCTTTTGGAAAATAAAGGCCTGTCTGAGATCTGACAAAATCACTCAAATCGGAAATAAGATGATCTGGAATGTTTTGGTCCATGTTTTTGTTAAGCCGCTCAATAGTCAAGTTGTTGAGTTATTAAATTTTAGTCTTGTTCTTCAATCACTTTTTCCAATCTGTTTATGTTCTGAGTGGAAAATAGCTTATCAATAGCAATAATGAGAACGGTATGGTCTTTAAATCTTCCTACCCCCACAATGTAGCGCTCCATCTCCGGGAAGCTTTGATGGACTTCATCTATCTGTTCCTTGGAAAATTCAACTAGCCCTTCAACATTATCCGCTATGAAGGCTATTTTTCGTGTTGCTATCCGGGAAATGATGATGCGGTCATCGAGGTTCATTTCGCGAGCCGGCAAGTTAAACTTCTTGCGGATATTAACGAAGGGAATGATCTTGCCACCCACGTTAATTAATCCAAGCAAAGAATCAGGAGTCTCCGGCAGAGAGATCAGTTCAACCGCATGGATGACTTTCTCAACTACGGAAATTTCCATGGCATAGTGCTGCCCATCCAACTCGAATAAAAAGTACTGATTTTGTTGTTTCATATTTTGATTTCGTCAAGCACGGTGTCGGTTTCATTCAGCACTCATTTGCCTTTCAATAGATGATGCATTAATTATGCCAAAATATAGTTAAACATTTTTCTTAATTATTACAAATATCTAAGATTATCTATCCAAGCATTTTTATGCGCGGGAGGGTGAGTATGATGCCAAATTTAACAATGTGTCAAATTTTTGACCCCTGGTTGGGTAACTTCAAGCATTGTTAAATTTGTGGTATGATCAGTGAGCCGAATGGGCGCAAACGAGTTATTGTCGTAAGTTGTGTATGGTGCACTTTGAATTTGAATTCACTTGTTTTATGAACTATTCAAGACAGTTTAATAGTATTTTATGCCAAATGAAGGAAAAATGATGAATATGACCAAGCGGATACTCCTTAGTATAGGCATTTTAGCAGTAGATCTGGCGGTATTTTTTCTACCGCTTACGGCGTTTTTTTTGATCTATATCCTTATGGTGAACCCGCCCTGGTTCAGGGACTTTTTAAAGAATCTCGACAGTCCCGACAGTGCCGGTCGAATATGAGCTCATGCCGAGACTACCCGTTAAAACTGTTTGTTGATGCCAACCCTCAATAACCCTAAAGTTTTATTTAAAAACTGCCGATAATTGTATTGGGCATCTGCCAATTATCAGGCAGCGGCACATTTTAAAATTCAGGCCTGAAGCCGGCACAAATACTTCTAAGGGAAGAAGGATATAGTGGACTTAGAATCACTGACACAAATTCGTACAAATAATATAGAAAGAGAAATTGCCGAACGCATCCAGGTAGAAGAGGCCTTGCGCGAGAGTGAGGAGGACTACAAGTTATTGATTAAGAATTTGCCGGGTGTCGTCTACAGAGGTTACCGCGACTGGTCGGTTAGGTTTCTTGACAGCACCATTAAAGAGTTAACCGGTTATGATTTTAAGGAATTTAATTCCCGAAAAATGAAATGGTCTGACGTGATTGTTGAGGAGGATTTAAAGACTGTTAGTGAAAGTTTTCGTAAGGCCCTGAAAACAGGCAAGTCTTATGTCAGGGAATATCGGATCAAAACCAAAGACGGAAGCACCCGCTGGATCCAGGACAGGGGGCAGATCGTGCATAATAACGGCGGGGAAAGAGAGTCTATCAGCGGTGTCTTTTTTGACATCACCGAACGCAAGCAGGTTGAAAAAGAACGGGATCTTTTGGCTACCGCCATTGAGCAGGCGGCAGAGAGTGTAATTGTATCAGCCAGGCCCGGAACGATTCAATATGTAAATCCTGCCTTTGAACAACTCAGTGGTTTTACTAGAAAAGAGATTGTCGGAAAAAATTTCCGCATTCTTAAAAGTGATCGGCATGATGAAAGCTTTTACAAAGAAATGTGGGATGTTATCTCCAGTGGAGAGATATGGTCAGGCCACATAACCAATAGAATGAAAGACGACACCTTACGTGAGTTTGAGACCAAGATTTCGCCTGTTCGGGACAGCTCGGGGGAGGTAGTAAACTTTGTTTCCGTCAGCCGCGATGTGACTCAGGAAATTGCACTCCAAGCCCAACTTCAGCAAACCCAAAAGATGCAGGCCATCGGCACTCTGGCCGGAGGCATTGCCCACGACTTTAATAATATCCTTGCCGCCGTCATCGGCTACACCGAGATAGCCATAGCTGATGTTGAAAAAGGGGGGTTATTGCACGACAACTTGAAAGAGGTGCTTAAAGCCGGAGAGCGGGCAAAAGATTTGGTAAACCAGATTTTAACTTTCAGCCGCCAGAGCGAACAGGATCTAAAACCAATTAAGGTAGAACTGATTGTAAAGGAAGTGCTGAAACTGATCAGAGCATCGCTGCCCGCTACCATCGAAATACACCAGGACCTTAAAAGCAATGCCGCCGTCCTGGGAAAT
>JABMQM010000166.1 GCA_013203195.1 Desulfobacteraceae bacterium
CCGTTAGACCGTAATTTAATACTGGACAACGGGCTAACCGGGTAACCGGCTAACCAGACATAGGCTCTTTTAAGGTTTTCGGCAGCGCCGGGTATCTCTAACCAGGCCCAGAGGACCAGGTTTTTCAGGACTAAATAACTCTGAACAGCTGTTTTTCAAATATTTGGATCAAAGCCGGCAGGATCAACATGGTGGCGATACCGGAAATGGCCATGATGCTGGCCAGAAATATGCCGACTGTCTGGTACGGTACCAGAGGAGCCGCCAGCAGCGGTGTAAAGCCGACGGCAATGACGATAACATTTCTGCTGATGGCCCTGGCCGGTTCTTCAAACATTTCTTTGATGCCCTCCTTCCAGGAGCCGGCGCGCTTAAAAGCCGTACGCGACCGTTCCAAAAAATGAATGGCAAAGTCAACGGCCAGGCCCAGGGTCAGCGACGACAGAACCGCCACCGGCATGTCATAATCCTTGCCTGCCAGGCCGATTATGCCGTAAATTGCGGCTATAGTAACCAACAGCGGCACCATCGCCAGCAATCCCCACAGGGGCGAGCGGAAAAGAAAGGCCATCATTACAAAGACAACCGCAAAAGAGCTCAGAAATGACTTGAGCATACCGGAGACCATTTTGTTCTGCCACATCACGTTTAGATAGGTCAGGCCGGCCCACTGATGCTTCATAGGTACGGGCGGCGGATTATCGGTAATGAATCGATCCACCGCCATGATAACCTCTTCCATATCCTTGTTGTCGCCGTTTTTTAGCTGCACCCAGATATTGGCTTTTTTGTAATCAGGGGTAATCAGATGCCAGAGGTCATCCGGCTTGTGGCTGTTCTGGAAGGAAATCAAGGTCTGGGCCACGGCATTGGTAGTATCCGGCACCCTGTAATAGGCCGCATCAGCCTCGAAAAGCTCCTGATATACCTTCTTGACCACATCTGTAATCGAATTGCTTTTGCCGACCACACCTGATTTTTGCAGATGAGATTGCAGCCGGGCCACATACCTGAGAACTTTGGGTTGCTTAAAGAGCTGGTCTCGATGCCGTATCTGATCGATTATGTCCAAGCCGTCGGCCCAGAAATCATACGAATCATCATCAGCCGTATCCATTTTTGCTTCCCACAGCTTGACAAGCAGACTCATAAATTCATTTGCCGTCGTGCTGTTGTCAGCAGCCTGGTCTATCAGGACTTCAGCCTCGGACAGCTTTAGGCCGGGTGTTTTGCCGGCAATAATGCCGGTCAATTCATCTTTGGTGCGTGCGGCTAACTCGGCATGGCTTATATCATGCTCCGCCCCTTCCAGAACCAGATAGGCTTCGTAAGTGCCGCCGAAATGTTTGTTTAAAACCCGATCCGCCACCCGGATGGGGTGGTTCTTTTTAAACCATTTGACCGGATTATCATTGATCTGGATTTTGCTGATGCCATAAACGGCTCCCATCAAAATTGCCATGGTCAGTATCACAATTATTTTAGCACGCCTGTACGTAAAATTGCCTAACAAGGGCAGATGCCGGGAAAGCAACGAACCGCTGGTACCATCTTTTGGCGATTCCGCAACAACTCCGAAACCGGCCAGGCTTTCTTCCTTCATCAGCATCACATAGGCCGGGATAAACAGTATGGTAAGCAGCCAGGCCAACATAATGCCGCAAGCAACAAAAAGCCCAAAAACCTGCACCGGCGGGATGGGAGTCAAGGCCAAAGAGGCAAACCCGGCCGAGGATGTAAGGGAAGTGTAAAGCATGGGCATAAACAAATGATCCATGACACGTTCAAGGGTTTTTCTCCTATCCTTTATCTTTGGGTAGAAATCAAAAAATTCCGACAAAATGTGAATGGAATCCACCACCGCGATGGGCATCAGAAAAATAGGAATCATGGAACTCATAATGTGCAGCGTATTGCCTGTGCCGATTAACAGGCCCATTGTGCAAATTACCGTCATCACGGCAATGATCATAGGTGAAATAATTAAAGCAAGTTTTCTGAAAAAAAGCAGCAGCAGCAGAAAGATGGCAAACATGGCCAGCGGCGCCGATATCGCCATCTGCACGAACATCTCGACCCCGAATGTGTCCTCGGCCACCGGCAATCCGGTAATGTAATAGTGGTCACCATTGGCATCATCAAAAGATTCTATTTTTTCCAGCAGCCGGTCCCTTACCTGATAGGCAAAATCTTTTGAGGTGATCGGCAGATAGATACCCATAGCCTTGCCGTCCTCGGATACCAAGGTTCCTTTATACAAAGGGTTGGCCATGGCACTGTCACGGATCTTGAGGGCCTCTGCGCGGGTCGTTGGCGCTTTTTTCATCAGCCATTTGAAGCGCACCCGGCCCGGCCCGGCCTGCTCGATGGTATCTACATTGCCGGGGGCGATCACATCCCTGCTGACGACCCTTTTTTCCGGATCATTCGGATCGGTCAGTTTTTGTGAGAACTCGGTAAGGTCCTGGACTCTTTTTAGGGTAGTCGGGTTAAAAACACCATCCGGATGCGTTTCGTTAACTACTCCCACAACGACTACATCATACAGTGAAAACTCTTTTTTGACCTGGTTATGAAAAATCCGCACGGCTTCATGCTCGGACAGCATGTTTTCCGGGTCGGTATCAACCCGCACCATACTGATCATGCCGCCCAGAATAAGGGTTGCCAGCACCATAATGGCGATGACCAATTTGGGTTTCTTGATAGAAAATTGAATCAGACTACTTCCCAATTTCATATTTTACTCCTCTTTCACTGGTCACTTGCGGATCTGGCTGACGGCAAATGTTATGAAAAAAATTGCCGACGCCAGCGTAACAATGGTGGCCCCGGAAGCAAGGTCCCCATAGTATGAAATGAAAAGGCCGCCGATGGTAGATATCAAGGCAATCACAATAGCAACGGCAATCATTGAAACATAACGCTGGGTTATTTGCGCAGCCGCCGCCCCTGGAATAACCAGGAGCGCGGATACAAGCACGATACCGATAATCTTCATGCTGATTACCACCGCCAGGGCCAGAATTGTCAAAAAGAAGTGATCAAGGAAGGCAACCGGCATGCCGCTGACAAGTGCAACTTCCCGGTCGTAGGCTACAAACAGCAATTCTTTAAAAAACATGAAGACAGATGCCAGCACCAGTCCGCCCAGCACGGCAATAATAACCAAATCTGTGCGTGTAATCGCCAGGATGTTCCCGAAAAGATACCCGAAAAGATCTACATTGTATTGTTCCGACATGCCGATGAAGATAACACCCAACGCCATGGAAAGTGAAAAAAATATGCCGATAGCGGTATCAGTACTGAGTTTCCCCTGTTTGCCGATATAGCCGATAGCATTGGCTACCGCCACTGCAAAGCCGATGGCTGTCAGGGTTGGTGAAATGCCTAAAAGAGCCCCCAGGGCAACGCCTCCGAACGCTGAATGCGCGACACCCACGCCGATAAATGACAGGCGGCGCAGAACAACAAAGAATGAAACCACCGCCAAAACCAGGCTCAGCATGGTTCCGGCCATAAAGGCGTTTTGCATAAATTCAAGTCTGAAAATTTCAATCATGATCTTCATGCCTGTGAAAACAGGTAACACATTTTGAGTCGTGGACCATAATTTTCATGTCTTTTCCATAAACTTTCTCTTGCACGCCCGGGATAAAACAGGAGTCAGGTTCACCATGGTAGTGAAGCTGGGTATTCAGACAGGCCACACGATCGGCATGGGAAGTAACCATCCCGATATCGTGGGACACCATAATTACGGATACGCCCTGTTCATCTCTAAGTGCGGCCAAAAGGTCATAAAAGTCTTCCTGGGCCACGCTGTCAACGCCGGTCGACGGCTCATCGAGGATCAAAAGCTTCGGTTTAGATACCAGTGCCCGGGCAATGTTCACCCGCTGCTGCTGCCCGCCCGACAAAATTCCGAAAGATCTTTGGGCATGGTCCGCCATGTTTACCCGGGAGAGCAGGTTCATGGCAATTTCCCTGCTTTTGCGATCCGGTCGATTAAAAAATCCCAACTTGCTATAAAGACCCATCATAACGACATCCAGTACGGTTACCGGAAATAAGCGATCAGCATGGGAAATTTGCGGAAGGTATCCGATGTCAAGGCGGCTGTTTTTGCCCGGAGGTTGACCGAACAGTTTGACACTCCCTTTGGCAGGACGCACGAGCCCTAAAATTACATTTAACAGCGTGGTTTTGCCGCCGCCGTTGGGGCCGACTATACCAAAGATTTCTCCGTCATAGCACTGCAAGATTATCGATTTTAATATCCATTTCCCGTCATAAGCGACCCAAACGTCATCAAGCTCTACATAGACGGACCTTTCCCTTGGGGTCTCTTGCGCCGTTGTCTTCACTGCATGGCCTCTTTTAAAACGTTTAGGTTGTACTTCATCAGATCGATATAATTGCTGCGTCTTTTCATGCTGGGGCCGCCCAGGGGATCGAGCAGCAGGACTTTAACCTTTGCTTCATTAGCGATGATCTCTGCGGCCCGGGGATTGAGCTGGGGCTCTGCAAACACCGCTTGAATATTATGTCGTTTAATCTGGTCCACGATATTCTTGATCTGGATCGGCGTTGGATTTCTGCCCGGAGCAGCCTCGATGACACCAACAGGTTCAAGGCCGTAGCGCCTGGCAAAGTAATCCCAGGAAGCATGAAAGGAAACAAATTCTTTGATCTTGAAAACATCCACTTCCGCTTTGATCATCTTGTCGAGCTTGTCCAGTTCGATAAGATACTTGCGGCCCTGCTGCTTATAAAACTTTTCATGCTGTCGGTCAACCTTGCTTAGCGCAGCCGCAATGTCGTTGACCATCAATTTAACGATTACAGGGTCAAGCCAAATATGCGGATTGGCAAACGACGATTTGCGATCTGAAATATCCGGCTTGCCGTCATGGTGTTCCGCTGCATAATGATCTTTGGTAGTGTGGATCAGTGAAACTTTCTCGGACAAAACAACCGTTTTCAGGCCGGGGCCTGCTAACTTGACAAACTTTTCGGCCCAGAATTCCAGCCCGGCGCCTATCATGAAGAAAATGCGCGCTCTTGTGATTTTTTTTACCAGACTGGGCTTGGGTTCAAACGTGTGAGGACTTGCGCCGGCAGGCAGGATGAAGGTTACATCAACATGCTCCCCGCCCACGGCTCTTACCATATCGGCCACCGGAAATATGCTGGTAACCACCGCAATATTTTCCCCCAGGCATTTGGATGGATGTAACTGGACCAACGCGAAAAGCAGTGCGAACAAAACAGAGCTAAATATATTTATTCTCTTCACAAGTCAAAAACCCTTTTTTTCTCCAAAAATGGCCTTGATTTCGTTGATTCCCGGCAGGTTTGATCCGAATCCGGACCCAACTCGCGGTCCTTTGGGCAACTCCTTTAAACGGTAAATACCAAAGTGTTTTCAATTGATTGTTTGCTTTCAAACCGCGTGCTTACGCTTTTTAAAAGCTTTAAGCTCATCTGGGGCAAATACGATGTTTCTCCCTATTCTTTCATATTTAATATTCTCTGCTTTGACCCATCGCCTTAAGGTAATTTCGGCGATCTCCAGATACTCAGCGGCCTCTTTAACAGTAAAAGGCGACTGTCTAATGTCATCGAAAACTTCCTTATGACTGTATAAATCTTTCTCAAACCCTTTTCTGGCTATAGCGGTAAATAATTTTTCTCTCTCTTTTAACGGCATATTTAAAATATCTTTATATACTTTCTCAGCAGTAATCATAACCCCACCTCCCTGAGATATTTTTTTAGTTCACGGTAAAAATTTTCATGGGAACCTATTTTGAAAAAGACTATGTCCGCATCTTGGAGGCCATAGGCTATCATAAATTTCTGTCTTTTATGAGAAAATTTATGAACTCTCAATCCAGCCAAATCACTTTTTTTGGCTTCTCCCATATCCGGTTTCAATGTTATTTTATCGACTTCATCTTCAATGACGAGTTGAAAAGGTCTCGTTTGTTTCTTTACGAACTTTCTAAATAACGGTTTGTAATATACACTCATGATAACTATAATGATAGCCTAAATTATCATTCTGTCAATCATTATTTTTTGTGTCGACAGAAAACGCTTGTACTGTTACTGCGCAAATCATTCAGAGATAGAGGTGACCTTGTGATCCATCTGCAAGACTCGCACGATGAAGACGACAGGGAGTTCGAAAAATTCCCCAAGCACTCTGTCACGGGTTCATGGGGCAGCAATGTGCTGGCCGGTAAAAAGCAGGTTTTTAGAAGGTCAGATCAAGAGGGACGCTACACAGAGGATATCATCGGACTTAGAGATGAAAGCATTGCCCTGCTGGAACTGGTTATGACCGACGGCAAGATACTGCGCCCACCCCCCTCTCTTCAGGCAATTCAGGCCAAATTCAAAAAGAGTTTTACCTTGCTGGATGACCGCTATAAATCGATTGAAGATCATAACGCCTACCCGGTTAAACTCAGCCGCCGCCTTGAAGAGCTCCAAATTACCAGTAATCAGTGAACAGTTACCAGTGAGAAGTAATCAGTGAATTAATTATTAACCATTCTTTCCTGAACCTCTGAGTCCATAACCTCCCAACCCCCGAACCCTGACCCCTGAACCCTGACCCCCGAACCC
>JABMQM010000167.1 GCA_013203195.1 Desulfobacteraceae bacterium
TATTCTACAATTTTGCCAAGATACATCACGGCGATATAATCAGAAATGTGTTTGACTACCGCAAGGTCATGGGCAATGAAGAGGTATGTAAGATTCATCTCCTGCTGAAGCTCTAAAAGCAGGTTCAGAATCTGCGATTGGATTGATACATCAAGGGCCGACACAGGCTCATCACAAATGACCATTTTTGGCTTAAGCGCAATAGCCCTTGCAATACCAATTCGCTGGCGCTGGCCGCCGCTGAATTCATGAGGAAATCGGGTTATCGCATTTGTAGCCAGTCCAACCCGGTTGAGAAGTCTTTTTACTTCTTCTTTTCGTTCTTCCGGTTTACCGATGTTGTGAATAATAAAAGGTTCTTCTAATATATTTCCAATCGTATGCCTGGAATTTAAAGATTCAAATGGATCCTGAAAAATCATCTGTATATTCCGCCGCAGACCACGCAGTTGCTCCAGGCTCAGGAGCGACATCTTTTTGCCATCAAAGTACACCTCTCCATCGGTTGGGGCATAAAGTCTTAAGATACTGCGGCCAACCGTTGTTTTTCCGCATCCTGACTCGCCTACAAGCCCTAATGTTTCGCCGGGCTTGACTTTAAGGGAAACGCCATCAACGGCATACACCTTGCCGATTTGCCGACGGAATATCCCCCCACGAATGGGAAAATGCATTTTGAGGTTTTTAACCTCTAACAGGTACTCGGACATGACACCTTTTTTTAAATCAAGGAATTACGAATTGATGAACAAAATTATTAATCCTTAGCTTTCCTGATCCCCTGAAGTATTTTTACATAAGAAAACAACCGGCAAAATGCTTCTCTCCAACAGATTTCAAAGGAGGTGATTCTATCTCACAGCCCTGCATGGCATAGGGGCATCGATTTTGATACCGGCACCCCGCGGGCAATTCATAAAGACTTGGCACCATGCCTCTTATGACATTGAGTCGGGTTTTGCGTTTACCCTCGAGACGCGGTATAGAGGAAAGTAAATCCCTGGTATAAGGATGCTTGGGATCTTTAAAAAGCTCTACTACCGGTGCCTTTTCGGCCACCGTACCTGCATACATAACCAACACATCATCACAGATTTCGGCGATAACCCCAAGGGCATGTGTAATGAAAATAATGGCCATACCGGTTTCGCGCTGCAAAGCTTCCATCAATTTCAGAATCTGTGCCTGTATGGTCACATCAAGGGCCGTTGTGGGTTCGTCCGCAATCAGAATATCCGGTTCGCCGGCCAAGGCCATTGCAATCATAACCCGCTGGCGCATGCCCCCGGAGATCTGATGCTGGTATTCGTCCATCCGCTGTACCGGCTCGGGAATACCCACTTTTTGGAGCATTTCGACCGATTTTTCCCGGATCTCCTTATCGTTCATTTTGGGAAAATGGAGCTGAAAAACTTCCCCAAGTTGCCGGCCGATCTTGTGCACTGGATTCAAGGCGGTCATGGGTTCCTGAAAAATCATGGAAATGCCATAGCCGCGTATTTCATGCATTTTCTCCGCAGGAAGAGTGGCAATGTCGTTATCATGAAAAAGGATTTGCCCGCTCTCGATCATACCGGTGGGTTTTGGCAGGAGCCTCATGATAGAAAGTGCTGTAACGCTTTTCCCACACCCGGATTCCCCTACAATTCCCATAGTCTGGCCTTTTTTTACCTCGAAGCTGACATTTTCAACCGCACGAATCCTCCCCTCTTCAGTATCAAAGGCTGTAACAAGGTTTTTGACCTTTAAGATTACTTCTTGATTCATTTTACCCACTAATTCCTCAATTCACCTTATAGGTTTCATCAATGATTATTACTGGCGGAAACATCTTCTTTTTTTTCATTGCCTGTTTTGTTTCATTGTATAGATCCTCGTCAAACCAGAACAATCCCCCAGTGGTGCTTCCAAAGGGATCAAAAAGACTTGTGGATTGTTTTGTCCCTGGTACTTTCGGCAGTTTCCACCATCGCCAGTACGCCTCACGGACATAGGGTACCATGAAGGTGGGAACAAAGGCGCCAATTTCATGGATCTTCTCTTGTATTTTGACTGA
>JABMQM010000168.1 GCA_013203195.1 Desulfobacteraceae bacterium
ATTTGTACTGGGGTTCCTACCCAGGTAATCCTGAAACGATCCGAAGCAGACAAACGGCTTTTTCTTGTCCGCCTCTTCACAGGTCAGACCGTTTCGTGATATGAACTGCCAGCCCGCAAAATCAACATGGCGTTTCAAATCCTCTTCCCAGGCGCTCTGCACCGCCGGCTTGAAGGTCAGCACCAGCACCTTGCTCCATTTCATTTTTTTGGCCAATTGATATGCGGTAAAGGTCTTGCCAAAACGCATCTTCGCATTCCATAAAAAGTGCGGCGTCTTGTCAGGGTCATCCTTGTGCGCACTCTTGAAATAGGCCGCCGTCTTTTCTACGGCCGCTTTCTGCTCCGGTCTCATTGTAAAATCCAGCGAGCGGGTTTCCTCGATCATCTCATCTGTTCTGACGGCAATCATCGCTGCCTTGACCTGGTCCGCTGAACACTTGAACCATTCGCCCTCGGGGTTTTTGACACCGCTTTTTCGCAGACACCGGTGAACCTCATTATCAGTAAAGGCCGTGCCGTCATTGCGCATGGCTGATTCCTCCAGGACGATTCTGTATGGTGGCTTGCCGGGTTTTTTGGTTGGATATTGCTGTGCCACGCGGCTTTTCACATCCACTGTGGTATAACCGACTTTGAGTAAACCTTTGTATTGAGGATTGGTGTCCTCATAGGCGTAAATGGTCGGTCTGGAATCGGGCCGCGGTGGAAAGAAATCCCTACTCATTGTTTGGCTCCATGGAGCGAATCTTTGATTCGATGAAGGCGATTTCGTCTTTGGTTAAGCCATATTTCTTGTAGAGTTTTTCGTCGGTCCAGCTCTTAGACATGTCTAAAATCGGAACAAATGCATAGGTATCTCTTGTGATGCTGTGCGAATACATAAACAAAGAGAGAAGGAAGCGAAAGAAACGAGTATGCATATACGCTACTAAATTTATGGCCTCGGCTTCCTTTTCATAAGTTCCTATCACAAGGTATGTTTCGGTGCAAATGGTGCCAGGAGGTAGAACCTCTATTTTTGAAAGCACTCTACGTTGGCCACCCTTTCCGGGATCACCAGCATGCTCGTGACCAGAACGAGACGAAATGACTTTCCATTTATCAATCATTTCTAAACCAGCAGTTATTTCACTTCGTTTATAGGGCCCTTCGCCTTTTTGCCAGTGCAAGATAATGTCACCTGTCTTTTGCGGTTTAGCATATGTCCGCAAACCAAAAGGTTTGTAAGATGATACTTGCTCACACATTAGTTTTTCTCTCTTTGCGAGCACTTTTCTGACTATGGGTATAGCGTTGCTATGTCTAATAAATGTAGAAAACTCATTTAGAGGACGAGTGGATGTGGTTTGGGTGTCATTGTATATGTTGACAACTTCGCATTGTCCTGCTGTATCTCTTTCCCAAAGGAAATAACAAATACCTCCAGCAATACTGACACCCGGAAAAACTTCTGTCGCATCTTCATAATCCACAATCTTTCTAATCCGGTCATCGTTAAGCATTTCAGCACGAAACTCATTCAGACCCTTTCCTCCTCCAAACCAGCGGGCTGGAATAATCATGGTCAAGTACCGTGGATTGAGTTTTTTAGCTTGCTGCAAGAATTTATGATAAATGGGTGATGCGCTCCTCCCAAACCCCCCATCGCTCAACTGATACGGCGGATTGCCTACAATAACATCAAATTTCATATCCAAGATCTCCTCTGGATTTTCTGTATGAATAAATTCATAAGCATGGGTTTCAAGCTTTTCCCCTCGCTCGTAGTTAGCTTCACTGGCCCCGCAAAAAGCGCAGCGGCCATTGTTCCAAAAATGCTCAATCCGTTCAAAGCGGATATTGCCTTTAGGGTTATCAAATATTTCACAAACAGAATATTTGCCGTTGGCTGTCTTGGAACAATACACCGACCGCCGGGAAAGCAGGGATGTCAACTCTGTAATGCCAATACCGAAAAGCTGTTTTCTGAAAATGTGATTGATTCGTTCCTGCCGATCTGGTATTTGCTTTTCCAGTCCCGCATCCAGCCGCTTGGCTATTTCTCGCAGGAACACTCCCGTCTTGCAGACCGGATCAAGAAACGTGGCGTTCTTGTCAGTCCAGATAACCTCAGGCAGCAAATCCAGTATTTGATTCACCAGTTGCGGTGGCGTGAACACCTCGTCACTGCTCAGGTTGGCGAGACAGGACAGCACATCGGGGTTGTATTTACTGCTCGTGAACATGGGCAACCTCCAGAAAGTGGGTTGGCGGATACTCCTTAACCGGCGTGGGGATGAAGACATCCTCGCCAAGATCGGAGAAGAGCGGCAGTTCCTTAATGCCTTCGTGGGTCAGCAAACCGTGGAACGTGAAATCGCGCCGCTTGAGCATACTGCCGTTGACCGGCGACCATTCGGAAAACACGATGTATTCCGGTTTCTGGCCAACCGTCTTGAGTGTCAGGGCGTCGCCCCAGATGATATTCCTCTCAAGGATGAACCGAACCGCCTCACGG
>JABMQM010000169.1 GCA_013203195.1 Desulfobacteraceae bacterium
AGTGCCGACATACTTGTTTCCGGAGAGCATGATTATCTTGAATCAGCAACTTTTTCTCAGGTAGCGAAACTAAAACCGACAAACATAAAACACACTTTTGATCTATCATTAAGCGGCATGGATCGTATCTTTAAAAGCAACCTTAAAATGCCGTTGCCATTGTGGCTTAAGTATATCGGCGCCACTGCTCGCGGGACTTTGAATATTTCAAAAGAGACCAACCTAACCGGGCTTGTTGAAAGACTGGACTTTGACGGCCGGGTGGAGACCGGCCTGGAACTTACACTGGTTCCCGACGAAAATATCAGGCTGCAAGCCTGGGCTTTGAGCCCTGCAATGAATGTAAAGCTGGGAAAATTATTTAGCGTTAAAAGCCTGAAGACAAATTTAAAGATAAAAAAAGATTATCGTATTGTAACAGAAGAAGAGATAAAAGCTAAACAAAGCAAAATTATACCGTTATCAGTCAGGGTTCTAAGGGTTGAGTCCGGACCGGTTGCCGGTTCTTCAAGCGCATTTGTTACCGAAGATACGGCCGTTACAAAGTTCACCGGTGCATTGCAAAACCGTTTCAGCCCACAACATGCCATTGCATTCAAGTCGGCATATATGGGGTTCGGTCCCTTGCCGCTGCCCATTGATCACTCTGTGATAGATTTTGATCTGAACAAGGGCCTTCCAACTTCAGACTATTTTAAGGTTGAATTATTGGGAGGGACGGTTATCGGTTCAGTGGCAGTTTTAAAGAAAAATGACCTCTTTTTCCTGCAGATGCGGTTGGCCTTTTCAGGTTTAAATACAGACAAAATATATCCGCCGGCCAATGCAAAGGATAATGATGACAGTGAATTGAACGGCCAGCTATGGGCACTGATCCCTCTGTCTTCTCAGGCGAGCACTGTGCTGCAACAGTTTCAGATGGATCTGAATCTGAGCCGCATAGGTACCCGCTCGTTTGAAAGATTTCTTTATGCGCTGGATCCTTCCGAGAGCAATGAAGCCATTGTATCCCAGCGTCAACTTTTGCGATTGGGTTCTCCACGCTGGATTAATGTTTACGTTAAGGACGGCGGTCTCTCTATGGAGGGTGAAGTAGATGCGCAAGGTGTTGCTGTGGCCATACCGAGTCTCAGGCGGCTGAATATTGCCAATGTGGCCGGGCTTGACAATTATGCCGCATACCTTGCAAGTATTGATCCTCTTATTGCAGTCCTAGAAGTCTGTGCGGCAAACGGCATCAAAATTGGCAAAGATGGTGAATATTTGAAATTTCAAACCGCAACTTCTCAGTAAACTCTGTAAAGCAATATGAAAAAAACTTTCCGACTGCTGAAATATTTGTAAATAATATGTGAAATTACACCTAAAACTTAAAACCTAAAACGTGATGAATTTTGCATTTTAGAATTTATCAAAGAAGAGGAAGCCATGAGAGCATTAATCGGAGTTATCTTGATTTTTGTTGCCGGGTGTACCCTGGCTGAAGTTAAGGTCGAAGTAATGAGCGAACGCACGGCTCTGGAAAATCAGGTTCTTGGTACTTATAACGCCCTTGACAGAGAAATGCTTCTGGTTGCCTCTGTCAGGGGGGTCGATTCCCGGGGACGCATCCAACCGCCGCCCAAGCACAGTCAGGAGCACAAGGATGCCGTAACAGCCATGCAGGCTTTAAGTTTTCATGCCGATGACCTTCAAACGTTTAAGCAGTTGGGCTGGGCCGGAGAAAACAACACGGGGCTGGTTGAAATTTTTCAGATGGAAAAAGATAATGTCCCTGAGAGCCTTACAGATTTTTCAGAACGATTCAAGCCGGAAGAATTCAAATACGTGGTGGCACAGATCAACGAGTCAAGAGAACTGATTATGCACCGGGTTATTGATATGAATGAAAATCTGACGGAAGCTGATATGCCCCAAATCCGCCGGATATTCGGCAAGCTCAACACTGATAATGCCCTGCCCGGTGAAAAAATTCAGCAACCCGACGGCACCTGGACGGTGAAAAAATGACTCAAAAGAAATTTTTTATAAGAAAAATCTTTCTCATCACGTTGTTTGTTGCTGGGGGAGCAATTTGGACCTCTTTTTGCCAGGCAGGATTAAAAAAAGCCGGGCCCAAAGTTTTGCCCGTAAACAAACCGGAACAAATAACTTCCGAAACTGATCCTGTCCTGCATGCCGCTGTTTCCGATGACGGCAAATGGATGGTTTATACTTCGGGACGGGGAAACTTCACAGACCTCTGGCTGCGTTCTGCTGATCCCGGCGTTGTTGTGCTACCGCAAAGATTAACATCTGACCCTGCGCCGGAGTCCTCACCGGCTTTTTCTCCTGACGGACGCTTTATTGCGTTCACGGGCACGGCCAATGATGTCAAAGGTGACATCTATTTGCTTGATCTTAAATCAGCAGAATCAGGAGCCATACGCCTGACCGGAAGGGATACCGCAGACGGCGGACCCTGCTTTTCAGCAGACGGCCATAAACTTTATTTTCATCAGGCCGGACCCGCTGATGAAAACAGGCGGCTTGCGGTTCTGGATCTTAGCGGGAAAGACAGGACTCCCGTGCTTTTAAATACCGGGGGTGACGGCTCTTTTCCTGCGATTGCGCCCGACGGCAGGCAGCTTGCCTTTGTTACTTACCGGAATGATCCGGCCGGGGACATCTTTGTATTGGATTTAAAAGATAAAAATGTAAGGCGCCTGACCGCAGGGCCCTACATGGACGGCTTTCCTGAATGGTCGTCAGACAGCAGCTATGTTTATTTCTCCCGTATTGCCGCTGATACCGACCAAGACGGACGGCTTACCCAAAATGACAATCCAACAATATACAGGGTAAAAGTTAAAGACGAGCATCTTAGACCTTATCCCTTGACTTTATTTACTTTTTCGGCTTTTCAGCCTCAACTGTCCGGACCCAAGCTGTTTTTTCTATCAGACAAGGGTGGTGTTAACAATTGTTGGTCCATACCGGCAGAGGGATTCATTCCTGTAAAGGAGAGCCCCGCACAGCAGCTGGCGCTGGCCGAGAAACTGTCCGTAAAGATCCCTCCGGATCCGTATCTGACCTTGCTTGCATATTACAAAGTTTTAGAAAAATATGAAAATGTGAAGCCTTGGGGGGCTAAAGCCGCCTTTGAAATTGGAAAGATTTATAGAAAACTAAAGATGCCCGTCTTGGCCGGTTTGGCCTTTAAGGTTGTCAGTCAAGGCTACAGCGATATTCAGCCGGAAGCCGACCTTGCCTTTATTGAATTGAATATGATCGATACCACCGAGCGTTTAAAATTTGAAACCGATGAACCCAAGCGGCTCGCGTTGATACAGACAGGCATCGCTCAACTCGATAAAATCGCCGGCACCAAAAATCCTGAAGTAAAAGCCAGGGCGAACATCGAACGCGCCCGGCTGCTCTCTATGGCCGGCAGGGATCCGGCTTCTTTATTTAAAGCTGTCAACCTGCTTGACGCGGTTATCGCCGACGATCGGTCAGCAAGGTCTCAGGCGGCCGAAGCCATGATCTTAAAGGCGGATATTTTTGGCAAAATAGGAACCCCGGATGAGATCTACCCCGCCTATATAGCTGTGATAAAAAAATATCCTGACGTCAGTGTTTGGTCTGATGTGGCGGTGGAACGCATACTGCAACTCACGCTGGCCAATATTGAGGATAAAAAGATTGCAGAAAAAATAAATTATTTGCGAAATTTTGCAGATAAACATCGCCGGGAAAATCCACTTTTGTCCATGGGGGCCTTAAACCGTGTAGGGGATCTGTTTTACAGTATCAATGAGTGGACCCAGGCCAAAGCTGTATACTATCAAACCTTAGAGCAGTTTAAAGTTGTAAACACCCAGACATCCGCCGCCAGGCTGTCTCTGGCTGAAATTTTATACCAGGAAGAAAGATTCCGTCAGGCCCTGGACCTGTATGAAGCTGAAATAGCCCAAAGGCCTTATGAGGATAACATAAGCAATCTGGCCCGTGCCGGTTTCATACGCAAATCGATTGCGTCAGGAGAGTTTTTGTACCGCTTGGGTGAAATTTCTTCTGCCAATAAAATTTTTGCAGAATTGATCGCCTATGATGATTTCATTGTGGAAGCACACCGGGGGTATATAAAATGCGCGGCTGCTTTTAATAATACTCAAGGGGTGCTGAATAAATACAAAGAAAGACTTGCACATGATCCCAACGATCCTATCGCCATTTACGCCGCGGCACTTTCTCTTACGTATTTGAATGACAAAAGTTCGATAAAAGAAGCTGAAAAGCTGCTGCTGCGTGCCATTAATATCAACGGGAGGATCGAGTATTTTCATCAGACTTTAGGGTATGTTTTTGAGGTCCTGGAAACGGTTTACCAAGAAAAGGGAACTCTTGAAATGTCCCTGGAGTCATACAAAAAAGCGTATTTTTTAAATGATCACAAAAACAATCCGGAAAATGCCGCTAATCTTGTCCTTAACCTGGGAAACACGTATTACCTTCTCGGTCAGTATCCCAAGGCCTTTTTATATTATACACAACGCTTAAAGACAGACCTGGCCTTTGACAACTATAATACAGAGATACTGTTTTACAGGCGTTTGGGAGCTGCGTCCTTTCAGGCCCGGGAAACGGAAAAAACCATCCAAGCTTTCACCAAGGCGCTCGACCTGATAGAGCGCCGCATGGAACCGCAGCAGGCATCTGATGCTTTTGACAGGATCAGCCGTTATATGATGGACCGGGTTGTCGCTGTCGGGATAAGGCATGCGGATATAAGTAATGAAATCAAAGCTATTGCCGCCGCCCAGTCCAAGATAAATCGCAGCTTATCTAAGCTGCATCACAAAGATATTCTGCCGCCGCCCGCACCTGATTGGAAAACATACAAAGAGGGGATTGAAGCATTACTGACTGAGCAGGAAAAATTAAACCATCAGGCAATCTCATTGCTTAAAAAACACAAAAAGGCGGAACTGCCGGCTGCAGAGGTCAGTGAAACCTTGTCTGGTATGTTGCCGAAGGTCAACGAGGCATTAGAGTTTCCGGAGCGCCTGGTGCAGCTTAAAGCTGAAATGCTCGATCGTCTGGGACTTGCTTATCAGGAAGCCGGTTATCCTGAAAAGGCCGCCAAGACCTTTGAGAAAGTTTTTGCATTAAATAAAGACCTGGTTGATCAGGACCTGGGAGTGCCGGCAAACCTTGCGCGCAACCGGCGCTCGGCGGCCTACAATGCTTATCTTTGGGCTGAAACACTCTCAGGCGAAAAGCGTAGAGAACTGCTGCGAAAAACAGCCCAAGACTTTGCCGGTGTAATCGACCTGGTGGAAAAGTTCGGTGTGCCCGACAAGCAAATGGGGCCAGGCCAAGGCCTGGTAAATATTGCCGTACAGGTGTCAGCAGATGAAATCGGTTCCAGCCAGGCAGGCCATGGTTTTACGGCCCAACAGGAAATAAGGCTGGCCGACGCCTTCCTGACCCGTATTCACCTGGAACTCGGTGAATTGAAGCCCGCAGAAGAAGCCGTCAAAAAGCAGCTGGACGCGTATCCTGTGAACAGACCGGTATCAGATAAAAACGTTTACGGCGTATCGCTGCTTTACCACCGGGCCGGGCAACTGGCCGCCGCCCGAGGCAAGCTTGCCGAAGCTTTTGAATATTTTGGCTTTTCTGCTGATTTGTCTTTCCGTATGCAAAACCCGGTAAGCACGGCAGTTAATGTAACCAATATGGCAAGCCTGCTGGCGAGGATGTCCGCCGGGACTCCCGGAGTAATGGAGCTGGGGCGCCGGCTGGAAGCCCTGGACACAAAAACCACCCAGCTGCTTGCCCAAAATCCGGTTGCCGCCGACAAACCGATTGCGGCTATCTACCATAACAAGATGGGGGTTTATTGGCTGAACTTTCCCAGGCAGCCGGCCGGCAAACTCGAGGCCGCTGTTTTACAGACAAGGGCCCTGCAAAAGGCGGCCATACATTTTAAAAGGGGGCTGAAATTACTTGAAAATAAGCAACACGACCCTAACCGGGAAAAGCTGGCGCTCATTGCTGCTTTGCATCTTAATACGGCCGGGGTCGCCCTTGATTTTGCAGCCAGGCAAAGCGCTGCCGAGCATTTTGAATCAGCGCTGCAAGCATCCCGGCACGGCCTGCTTCCCGAACTGGAATGGAGGGCGCTTGCAGGCTTAGGCCGCTTGAATGCAGCCCTTGATGTGCTTAATTCTGTAACGCTTTTAAGAGCAGGGTGCGGCCCCCAAGAGATTGTGGCGCTATTTGGCCCCCTTGTAGTTGACCTGGTCAAAGAAGGCAAAACCGAAGAAGCTTTTAATCTTGCTGAGCGCCTTGCAGAGCTCGAAAGATTTAACCGGCTGGCCCCTATCGTTGGAGAGTTGCAACAGAAAGCAAAAGATCCTTTCAGCCGAACTGCTTTCAGGAAAATATATATAAAGCTGGAGCGGATACAAAAACTGCGCGCAAAGATTGCCGAAGCGCAAGGAGAAGAAAAAGAGTATTTGACAGAAGAATTGAGCCGCGAGAGCCGGCTGGTTGCAGAACAATCAGGAGAAGATAACCAGGCTCTGCCGGATGCTATTCGTCTTGTGCAGGACAAGCAGATTCAAGAGGCGTCTCTGATCCTTTTAGGACTGTCCGTACATGCCGAAGAGACCGCCGATGCTTTGGTCAAAACCAAGGATCAAGACCGAGCCGCAGCTCTTTTGCAACAGTACAAGGATCTTGTTGAACGCTACCAACAGGTAAGACAAGCCGCGATAGCAGCAAGGCCAGAGGAGAAAGCTGCGGATATTATTACTTTTTTCGGACCGGAGCCTTTTCGTGCGGCTGATGTTATGCAGCATCTGCCCGCAGACGGCAAACTGGTGCGCTTGTTTGCCGCCGATGATGAAATGTCCGCATACATTGTTTTTAAAATTACTCCCCATGCAATCGACGCCGCCCGGGAAACATTAACGCAAGATTCTTTAAAAAGTATTATTCCTCTTGATAAAGGTTTGCTGTATGTGGGTTATGAAAATATCCACAGGCTCTTTGAAGACATGCCTGATGATGCATCAGTATCATATACATTAAGCGGTACTCACCTTGTGCGTTCCATCATTCATCGCAAACCCTTTAAGCGCACTCTTTTCGCTTTTCCCGCTGTTGATAAAAATATTAAAGACTATGATATTAAGGCCCTGAAAGGCCTGTCCGCAAGTGAGATCTTGCAAGCAACCCAAGGGGCAAATATATTTTTGATATCCGACAGTGTCGCCCTGACGACTGCCGTTCCCACCAAAGCAGGCCAACATCCGGAACAGTTTCTGGCCGTAAATAGCCCGGATCCAACCGGCGCTAATCAAGCAGCAGGAGGTCTTGAAAGTGTGAGTTTTGCTCCCGGCGGTTACATCATTCCGGTCCAAAGGCTGCTGGCAAACTCATCGGATCTGTCCCTGGCCCTGCTGCCCGCCGCATCAATTGCAGACGCTTATTTAATCGGACATCTATTTTCCATCTATGGATGTCCCTCCGTACTATTGCCCGACAAGCCCGCCAGCGGGTCAGACTTTGTCGACCATTTTCTAACAGCATACCCTCTGGCATCCGCCCAAGAGGCCCTGGCAAAAGCCGGGTCATTGTCCGACAAAAAGCAGCGCTGGATACAACTCGGTTTCAGGGGTATGACACCGGCAGAGTCCCAAGAGTTTGCCATGCAGTATTTTGCCCGCTATATTCAAAACGGCCAGCAGGCCTTTGAAAATAACAATCCTGCCAGGGCGCTTTCGATGTTTGAAAATGCGATCCGGATTGCCCAAACAGTGGAACAATTCGGTCAATATCTGGCCCCCCTTTATAACTTTGGCCGCGACAGCGCTGTCATGGGAGGTGAGCAACAAAAGGCGGTTTACTACGGCAATGCGGTTGTAAAACTTGTGGCCGATGAAAATCCCGGCACAGAGCAGCACGCCCAGGCTCTTTTGATGTTAGGCAGTGTTCATGCTCAATTTGAACAATATGAAAAGGCCGTTCCTTATATTGAGAAAGCTGTAAATATTATGGCGGATTTGGAATTAGGGCCCGAACAGATCGAAGCCCTGGCCGGCCTTAGCGTGGTTTTGGCAAATGCCACCTATTACAACAGAGCGCTGGTTCCTTTACAATCCGCCGTTGATTTGAGCAAAGGATTCAACCAGCAGGAACTGCTGGCAAGACACTATGTAAGCATCGGCGGGATATACGATCGCGGCTTGAATCAGTATGCTTTGGCCGTCAAGGAATACAACAAAGCCCTGACGATATATCGTCAAACCGGACGGACGGACGGCAGCGCCCGGATGCTCCTTAGCATCGGCAGGTGTTATCGATTGATGGGCAATTTTATCGAAGCCGCATCTTTCTACCAACAGTCTCTTAAGCTCATAGAACCGGATTCCGAGAACATACGCTTAAAGGCCGAGATCATATTTGAGCAGGCCAACCTGGCCTGGTTTCAGGCCGGGTATGAAGAGGCGTTTAAACTGCAAAGAGAATGCTACACGCTTGCGCGGCAGCACGGCTGGCCCCTGATGCAAACCTTGTCACTAAATACTTCGGGTTTGATATGGTGGACTTTGGGCAACAACCACAAAGCGTTGGCGGAGCTTGAAAAAGCACTGTCTTACGGCCGCAACCTGATGGTTCCGGATGATGAGATAGCCAACATACTGCATAACACCGGGCTTGTGTATCGAGAAATGGGGCGCTACACCGAAGCGCTTAACGCACTCGATGAGGCCCTTGAGATAGATACCAGGCTCAAGTCCCGCTGGGCCATTGCCTACGATCTGCGCAACACAGCGCTCACATATTTAAAAATGGGACAACCTGACAAAGCTGTACCGCTGTTTGAAAAAGCTGCGGATGCGGCTAAGTCTATCGGCAACCGAGTTAATGAGGCTAAAGCGCTATTAGGTTTAGGAGAGGCTCTTTTTGCTTTGCAAAATAATAGTAAGGCTGAAAAAGTTTATAACGACGCCTTGAGCCTTGCAAGGTCAATGGCTCTGCGTGAGACCGAGTGGAGATCGTTATACGGCCTGGCTAAATTGCGACTGGCTGAGGAACAAAGAGAGGAAGCCATCGACCTACTGTTTGAGGCTGTAAAGATTATTGAGAAAGTACGTGCGGATATTAAAATCGATCAGCTCAAGGAGAGTTTTATTGATAATAAGCTGGCCGTATACGAAACCCTGGTGCGCCTGCTGGCCGATATGGGCAAGATAAAAGAATCATTTGAGATGGCCGAACGGTCCCGGGCCAGAAACTTTGTAGATCTTTTAGGCAACCAGCGCCTTTCACTGGGCCACACAATTGCCCAGCAGCTCTATGACCGCCAGATATTAATAAAGTCAAAAATAAAAGAGCATGAAGCCCTGCTGGCACAATCCACGGAAGCAATTGACCGTGATACGTATAAGGAGGCACTCAAGCAACTGAACAACGATTACAATGATTTAATGCTGGATATTCAGGCAGCCAATCCGCAGCTCAGTTCAATGGTAAGCGTTGAACCGCTTGAGGCCGACAAGCTTCTTGACGCCCTTGAAAAAGATGTAGCCCTGCTGGCCTACTATGTTCTGCCGGATGAAATCTTCTGCTGGGTACTCAGACCCGAAGGGATTAAGCTCGCCAGAACTCCCCTTGGAAGGGACACCCTGGGCCAGACCATTCTTGAATACCGTAGAATGATCCAAAATATAGAACCTTTAGAGAAGCAGTCGCGCCAATTATTTGACTGGCTGCTGGCGCCGGTGGCCGTTGAGCTTAACGGCGTCAAAACCCTGGGAATTATTCCCCACGGACCTTTGCATTACCTTTCATTTGCCACCCTGTCCGCTGAAAGTAGTTATCTTATTGACCAATATGCATTGTTTTACCTGCCCAGCGCCAGTGTATTGGGCTATACTGTGGGCAAAAGAAGCTCTGAAAAAAAGCTTGCCGTTCTTGCGATCGGCAATCCCGACTTGGGAGACCCGGTGTTTGAGCTTCCCTTTGCGGAACATGAGGTGGAATCCATTAAATGGAATTTCCCGCAAATAACTTCTTTGACCAGAGAGAAGGCCTCTGAAAGCTGGGTGGTTAATAACATTGAAAAATTCGGCATAATTCACATGGCCTCACACGGTGAATTTAACCCTGTGAATCCGCTCTTTTCATCGATAAAATTATCAAAGGGCGAAGATGCGGACGGCAACCTGGAAGCGGCTGAGATTTTCGGCCTTAAAATTACCGCCGACGTGGTGGTTTTAAGCGCCTGCCAGACCGGGCTGGGTATAGGGGACGTGGGTATAGGGGTATAGGGGACGTAGGTAAAAAAACAAGTTTCTAAGATTTATCTTTTGTGATAAGAGGGCGTATGCCACGCAAAGCACGGATAGACGCTCCCGGAGCGTTGCATCACAT
>JABMQM010000170.1 GCA_013203195.1 Desulfobacteraceae bacterium
ATAACTTTAGGCACTTTAGCTCACTTTAGTCACTTCGCACTTGTTTAATTTGCAGGAAATTAGCCCCTTTCAGAGGCAAACCAAGGCCTGGTTCTCTGAACCTGGATATTTATAAAGCGTTTAAAAGTTCGTCGATCTCTTTTAATACACCGTCATCTTTGGGCGTTACCTGATGTTCGGCCAGAATCCGTTTGACCTCCTCATTACTGCGTGTGTAAAGATCCTTTGACCCTTCGGCTTCCCAGGTATCGTAGCGGCTGCGGTCCAGAAGCTTGGGAATAAAAAGCGCTTGCTCAAAGTGCTCAAAGGTGTGATCGTCCATTAAAAAGAATGCCTGGGGGCCTGCATTTTTAACCCTTTCCAGTGCGTCCAGAGCCAGGGTGGCTTCATTTACCGGAATACCGCAAGTGAAAAAACGCGCCATGGCAACCAATTCATTGGCAATGGTGACCATTTCAAGGGAGGACGTGCTGCCATACTCGATGTATCCGTTATCATGGATAAGATTGCAACGCGAGAGCATGGCGGTAATAATAGAAAACATGGCTTCGGCACCGGCCTGGGCATCCACCACTTTAGCATCCGATGCCCCTGCAAAGGACCAAATGGGGAGACCGTATATTTCGTCACGCATATCCGCTAAAGCCGCCTGGGTCAGGCTCCATTCGGGGCAACCGTAGGACACAACGGCGGACTTCATGTCAAGTGCGCTGACGTTGGGGCCGAAAAGAAACGGCGCCCCTTTAGCGGCAAGCTGATGCACAATCAGCCCCGCCAGGTTTTCAGCAATTCCCATGGCCATCGCCCCGGCAAGAGTTACCGGCGCGCCGCCACCGGCATTTGAACCGGATGGGAAACACATAGGGATCCCTTTGCGGGCGCAAAAAAGAAGCCTGTCCATGACATGTTCGGGAAAACCCAACGGGCTGATAGCTTCCGAATAATTCAAAAGAAACGGTTTTTGGCGCAGTTGTTCTTCGCCTCCGGCTACCATGCAAGCAATTTCGTGAATTTTGGCGATGTCTTCGCCGCGGTCTGCTATAAACACGATCGGCTTGTTGGTATTTTTAACCATTTCAGCAAACGCGTAAACGTAAATATAATCGACTTTGGAAACATCGTCGGGGTTTCCCATGGACATGGCAAAGGAGATGTTTTCGAGACCGTCAACAAGTTTTGCAAAATTGGCGGTGTCCGCGAGGATACACCTGCGCCGTTCTCCGGTTTCCAGATCTAGAGTGAAGGTAGTATCCGAGCCTGTGCCGTAAAACGGGTTTTCATCCACCAGGGGCATGGCTTTATTACCTTGCTGGTCATACAGGGTGATCTGGCGCGGTGCGGTGCGGAGCGCTTCTTCGGCCAGATAAGCGGGCAGTCGTATCCAGTCTTTATCAAACACCCTGCCGCCGGCGCCGGCAAGCATGTCAAGGCACTCGGCATGTTCCATCTTGATGCCGATCTTTTCAAGGATTTCCAGGGCCGCTGTGTGAATCGCCAGCGCCTGCCGGCGATTGAGAACTTTTAGCCTTGGTTGAAATGTGGGGATAGGTCCGAGTTCCATGTCATCTCCTTACTATGTGGATCATCTCAAGTTAAATAGGACACAGATTTTCGCAGATATACACAGATAATATTATTTCTCTTTTTAAGTATTTTGACAATCTGTGTTCATCTGTGTCCCAAAAGGAAATTCCTATACAATCAAGTTATATTAAGAAGCTTTTTGGCTTCAAGCACCGCCGAGCCTGCATCCGAAGCGTAAGAATCCGCCCCGATATCCTCGGCATATTTTCTTGTAACCGGTGCGCCGCCGATGATGACTTTCACTTTGTCCCTCAGGCCGGAATCAGCCAATGCCTTGATCGTCAAAGACATAGAGGGCATTGTGGTGGAAAGTAATGCCGACATGCCCAGAATATCGGCATTCGCTTCTTTTATTTTATCAACAAAGACTTCCGGTGCGACACCGACTCCAAGATCAATGATACTGAAACCGGCACTTTCCAGCATCATGCCCACAAGGTTTTTACCGATGTCGTGCAAATCGCCTTTGACGGTTCCGATAACGATTTTACCTTTGGTTGTCATGGCGTTTTCCTTAAAGTGTGGTTTTAACACCTCGACACATTCCTGCATTGTTTTGGCGGATCGCAACATTTGGGGAACAAATATGGCACCTTTGGAGAATTTTTCGCCTACAATATTCATGGCTTCTATGAGCCCCTGGTCAAGAATGTCCTGGGCATTTTGTCCGGCATCAACAGCTTTCTGGGTTTCCTCGGTTGCCGTTTTGATATCTCCTTTGGTAACTGCATCCAACAGTGTTTGGTAGCGCATCGGTTTCCCCCCTTTAATTTTCGTTTTTGCCCCAGTTATTAATCTTTATTAATAATGCCGCTTTGATAGGCATCGATAAAGTCGGCGCAGTATTCATCTTTACCAAGGATCATCCGGGTAGACAGCAGGTTTGCCATGAGACGTTTGTCGGTGGGGTCTAAAATTGCGGCAGACAATCCTTGGAGTATGCACAATGACAGAAAGGTGCTATTGATCAAACGGCGTGCCGGAAGACCGAAAGAAATATTTGAAAGGCCGCAAATAGTGTTGACTCCGGGAAAATCATTCATGATCGTTTTAATGGCACCCAGGACAGCGTTTCCCATGAGCGTGTCCACGGAGACCGGCTGCACCAGTGGATCGATATAAATGTCCTCGAGAGCCACGCCCTCGGCTGTCAATCTGTTAATCAATTCGGCACCGGCTTGAACCCTGTCTTCGATGGTAACGGGCATGGCTGTTTCTGTCATACACAGGGCCACGATCCGGCAGGGCTGGGCGGTTACAATCGGCAGCATGGCATCGAAACGATCTTTTTCAAGGGAAAT
>JABMQM010000171.1 GCA_013203195.1 Desulfobacteraceae bacterium
GCATTCTCGTGTTCACTGCGGGAACCGTTTTGGTATCCCTCGCCTTTAGCATCGAAAGTTTTATTCTGTTCCGGTTTTTTCAAGGGTGCGGTGGGGCCATGATCACCGGAACCAGTTTTTCCATCCTCTCTTCGGTCTTTCCACCGGACAAACGGGGACGGGCCATGGGGATCATCGTGGGCTGCATCTATTTGGGGCTGTCTCTGGGTCCGGTTCTTTCCGGGTTTATGGTCACCCATCTGGGATGGCGCTGGATCTTTTATCTGGGGGTTCTGCTCGAGCTTTTCTGTCTTGCTCTCACTGTTTTGAAACTTAAGGGCGAATGGGCTGACGCAAGGGGTGAGCGGTTTGATTTTGTGGGAACCCTTCTTTACATTACCTCTTTATTCTGTCTGATTTACGGCACCCTCAACCAAAAAGAGGGTGGTATTTATCTGGTATTAATGGCATCAGGAGCCTTAGGATTTCTGATCTTTCTCGCCTTTGAATACCGGTGTTCATCTCCGATTCTGGATGTGGATCTGATCATCCACAACCGGGTCTTTGCCTTCAGCAACCTGGCCACCCTGATCAATTACGCCGCGTCTTTTGGCATCGGTTTTTTCTTCAGTTTGTATTTGCAAGTGGTCAGGGGGTATTCTCCCCAATCGACAGGATGGATTCTGATTGTCCAGCCCGTGTTTCAGGCTGCTCTTTCTCCGTATTTTGGAGGGCTGGCAGACCGGGTTTCGCCTGCGGGCCTGGCCACTGCAGGCATGGCCTTGTGTACCCTGAGCCTAGGTCTGGCTTCCCAGGTTCATGCCGGAACACCCATGCCCGTGATTATGGGGATGCTGGCCTTGATGGGCGTAGGATTCGGTCTTTTTTCATCACCCAACACCACCGTGGTGATGGGCAGTGTTCCTCCCAAAAGCTATGGTATCGCATCCAGTTTTCTGGCCACCATGCGGACCATGGGGATGCTGTGCAGCATGACCATCATCACCCTGGTGTTCAAACATATCATGGGGGACCACCCGGTGAGTGCGGAAACACAGTCCTATTTTCTTGCCAGTATGCATCTTTGCATGGTGATCTTCTGCTTCCTTTGCGTAGCCGGAGTCTTTTGTTCCATGGTCCGCTTGAAGCCTGTCTCTTCAATAGAAAAGGAACAGATTGTCAAAGCTTGAATAGAGAATTGCGGGACGTTCTTAACATATTAAGTTGCTACTTTTTTTCTTTTTATGTTAATCGAATAAGAACTTTATAAGTTAAGCACACCCCTTAAATACAAAGGGAAAAAGCCGATGAAACTGCATCAACTGGCCGGAAAGCCCGCCTTAAAGTCTATGCTGGACAACATTCCCAGGCTGGTTGCTTCTTACTATACCCTAAAACCATCCGGCCCGGTATCCTTCGGAACCTCAGGGCACAGAGGCTGCTCCACCGCGGGCACGTTTAATGAGATGCATATCGCTGCAACCGCTCAGGCCATTTGCGAATATCGGGCATCAAAGGGAATAACCGGTCCGCTGTACCTGGGTTTCGACACCCATGCGCTTTCCGAAGCCGCATTCAGGACAGCTCTGGAAGTTTTTGCCGCCAACCAGGTTAACGTGGTGATCCATGCCAAAGACGAATACACCCCGACGCCGGTCATCTCCTTTTTAATTTTAGAATACAATCAGGGCAAAACCAAAGGATTTGCAGACGGCGTGGTGATCACGCCCTCTCACAATCCACCACGGGACGGCGGCTTCAAATACAACCCCCCTCAGGGCGGTCCTGCCGACGTGGAGGTGACCGGCTGGGTCCAGGACCGGGCCAATCAGCTGATGAATTCAGGCGATTCGCATATCAAAAGGATGCCCTATGAAAAAGCACGTCAGGCCGGTACGACCCGCGCCCAGGATTTCATTACGCCCTTCGTTGACGCCCTTGCGCAGGTTATCGATATGGAAATCATTCAAAAGCAGGGCGTCCGGATCGGCGTGGACCCCATGGGTGGTTCCGGCGTGCATTTCTGGGGCCCCATTGCCGAAACGTACAACCTGAATATCCAGATTGTTAACACGGATGTCGATCCGACCTTCGGATTTATGACCCTTGACGCGGATGGTGAAATCAGGATGGACTGCTCCTCTCCCTATGCCATGGCCAACCTGATTGCCATGGCGGACAAATTCGATATTGCCTGGGGAAATGACTCCGATTTTGACAGACATGGTATTGTCTGCCCCAACGGCCTCATGAACCCGAATCATTACCTGTCGGTGGCCATCTGGTACCTTTTGCAGAACAGACCCGCATGGCCAAAGGATCTGGCAATCGGCAAAACACTGGTCAGCAGCAGTATGATCGACAAGGTCGTCGCCGGGTTAGCAAGAGAACTTTACGAAGTTCCGGTCGGGTTCAAGTGGTTTGTGGACGGCATGCTCAACGGAACCGTTGCCTTTGGCGGTGAAGAAAGCGCCGGCGCATCATTTTTGCGAAAAGACGGCAAAGTATGGACCACGGACAAAGACGGTTTTTGCATGACGCTTTTGGCGGCCGAGATATTGGCCAAGACAGGCAAAACACCGGATGAAATTTATCGGGACACACTGATTCCCGTATATGGAGAACCGTATTACAAAAGAGTGGACGGCCCGATTACGGATGAACAAAAAAAGGTTTTAAAAGACCTGACACCCGACGCCATCAAAACCACCACACTGGCAGGTTTGCCCATTACGGCGGTGATGACAACCGCTCCGGGAAACAAAGCCGCCATCGGCGGGGTCAAGGTCGTGATCGCTGACGGTTCATGGTTTGCCATCCGTCCGTCAGGAACAGAGCCCAAGATGAAGCTTTATATCGAAAGCTTTGGCGGAGAAGAGCGCTGGCAGCAGATCCACGATGAGGCCATGCCGTTAATATTCGCAGGCTTTGAGGGACGGTGATACAATTTAACTGTTTTTAGGATTTCCGGACTCCTATACGGCATACTGTCCGGGGCATCCGCAGGGAAAAGGCGTTTGTGTAAATGTACAGATTTGTTCAACTAAGTTTAACATTGGCACTGATTCTATTTATCGGCAATGGGTGCTCCGGAAAACGACCCGACGAGATCGGTATTGATACCTCCGGCCTTAGAGACTGCCCCAAGAGCCCAAATTGTGTATCGTCAGAAGCAAAAGACGAACAGCATGCAATTGAGCCGTTTCGCCTAAAAGGGGATCCTACCGCAAGTTGGCCCCTTATCCGGGATGAAATAGCTTCAATGCCCAGGTGGGTCATTGTCACGGCAACCGCTAACTACATCCATGTGGAATGCAAGAGTCGGATCTTCCGATTTGTTGATGATCTTGAACTATACTTCAATTCATCGAATGGGATCATCTCGATTCGTTCGGCGTCTCGCATCGGCTATTCAGATTTTGGTGCAAATCGCCGGCGTGTCGAGCTTCTTCGGAGCGAGCTAAGAGCCAAACAGATCATCGAGTAGTGGGATCTGGCTGGCGCACATAAGTTTATAACTCAAGTTTCGCACCCTGATTAAAATCTAAATCCTTAGCGCCCAAGGGTTGGATGGTATTTTTTAAAAGGCAAAATATAAACAGAGCGTTTTCGCTTTGTTGACGGCGCCTGGACATCAAATTTCAATAGGTTTTTATGAAACATAAGAAAGGGTATCAATAATGGTAGAGGGCATAGAAAAAGATGAAACGGGCCGGCAATTCATATACTCAGATACCGGCGTAAAAGTTTTTGTCGATTTTAAAGACAACCTGATCGTTGATCCGGATGATCCCCTAATAGCCAGCCAGGCTAGAAATTGGCGTTACAGCAAGGGGCTTGTCAAAGGACTCTCTTATCTGGGTAGCGAAAATTCTGAAGATGCCATGACGTGGAATGTCTTCAAGACATTAGAAAAATCAAATCCTGAACGCTGGTTTTCGGAAATATTTCCCCAAATCATACTGGATAAAGATGAACAATTCATAGACCCAATGCTAAAATTTTGGGACAAATATTTTCCTCCGCTGTTAAGATCCGCCCCAGAAGGAGAAACGCACGCAGACCTTACTATCGAAACTTCAAATAAGCTGATCTTCATCGAAGCAAAATATAAAGCGGATATAAGCAAAAAAACGAAGCATGACCCCAACCGAGATCAGATTATAAGAAACATTGATGTGGGTAGCTGGGCTGCAAAAAAAAGGGCAAAAGAGTTTTATTTTATCCTGCTGACGCTTAAATCAAACACGTATTCCATCGATAAATTGGGCTATTACAAGTCGAATCCATCAAATATAATCGAAGAAATTGGAAGTTACAGAAAAGATGTCAAAGACTATGCTGCTTTGTGCGAAAATATTCATGTAATTTGTTGGGATCAAATTTTAACTTCCCTGCAAAATATACAGGCAGCGAATAAGACCGCATTGAACTTCACGAATTTAATTGATTACTTAAATGATAAATTATTTTGATATAGAAACTTCTTATCTTGTGAATTCTAACTGAAAGCGCACCATAACCCTATAAAAGGATTCTGAGCTTATGGGGCTTTTCAAAACATTTTTCAATCAAGATCCTGAAAAGACTGAGCAGAGGGGTGATGCCTTTTTAAAAGCCTCCGATTGGGGCCGGGCGAAGCTTGAATTTGAAAAGGCCCTGGACGCATTGGGAAAAACATCGTCTGATGATGCTTCAGAAACAAGGCTTCGGGATAAACTGGTTCAGGCCAAAGAGGCCCTGGCACGCGAACACAGGCAGACCGGTGAAGATTTGATGGAAGTCGAATATTACGATGAGGCCAGGGGATTTTTTCAATTGGCCCTCGACTTGACCCGGGACCCTGCATTGATATCCGCTGTTGAAAAGCTTATGCAAAAGATTGCACGCCTCACAGCCGGAGATGTTCAAATCAAAGTGCCCCAATCTGACCTGATTCCCCTGGCCGATGACGAGACATACACCGCTGATCAGGACGATGAGACTTTTATGGCACTCTGCAGTGCACTGCCCGAAGAGGTGCATGAGGCCTACCTTTCCTATGGAGGGTCCTTTAAAACCGGTTATCTCGCGCTGAACCGGGGAAACTTTGATCTCGCAGCCGATGACCTGTCCCAGGCCTTGGAGGAGAACCCTGCCCCGGATTCAATTATCCCCCTTGAGCTGGCCACGGCCTACCTGAACCTGGAGAAATTGGATGAAGCCCGCCGTCTTCTGGAGACCTTTCTCCAACATCATCCGGATGCCCTGCCGGGTTATCAGGTGCTTTGCGAGGTTTACTGGGAAATGGGTGCCTTTGATCAGGCTGAAGCCCTGCTTGCCGATTGCCCGGATGATCTTAAAAACTCTTTGGCCTATGTCCTGCTCCGTGGCGAAACCCTGTCGAAGGCCGGCAGCCATCCGGAAGCCGCCTCGCTCTATCAGGATTTCATGGGGGCATACGGATGGAGCGAACCATTAGCGATTGCGCTTGCTGACACATTGGAGACATTGGGAGACCTTGAAAGCGCCAGGGATCTGTATGTCGAAATCATGGATCAGTGCCGCAGCTGTCATACCCGCATCGATCCTCTGATCAAACGAAGATTCGCAGATATCAGCTTTGATTTAGGCTGGCATACTTCAGCGATTACGGAAATGTATCTTTCCCTGGTTCAGGATGATCCGGAAAATGCTCCGTTATATTTTCAAAAGATCAGCCGCATATATGCCTCGATGGGAAATGAGGAGGAAGCACGCCGTTTCCGGGTATTCGCCCA
>JABMQM010000172.1 GCA_013203195.1 Desulfobacteraceae bacterium
GCATTTTTCCGCCAGTACATCCAGGGCAGCGTGATACAGGGCGGTAACGCCGTCGTCATTGAATTTGGAGGCAATGGTTCCAAAAACGGGCATCTCAGCGGGCAAGCGATCCCAGGCTTTGCGGTTGCGCTGCACCTGCTTGCGGACATCCCGCACAGCATCTTCACCTCCTAGTTTTTCATACTTGTTGACGACTATCAGATCGGCAAAATCGAGCATGTCGATCTTTTCGAGCTGGGAAGCGGCGCCGAACTCGCTGGTCATTACGTAGATCGCCACATCCACCAGGTCGATAATGCTGGAATCACCCTGTCCGATACCCGCGGTTTCGGCAATAATAAGGTCAAAGCCGGCCGCTTTAACCACATCAATGGCTTCCGCCAACACAAGGGGGATTTCCGTCTGTGAACCGCGGGTTGCCAGGCTGCGCATGTACACACTGGGATTGTCGATGGCATTCATACGTATTCTGTCACCCAATAGCGCTCCTCCGGTTTTGCGCCGCGAAGGATCACAGCTGATAACTGCCAGGTTAATATCTTTGATATCGTGAAGAATTCGCAAAATCAGCTCGTCGGTCACAGACGATTTGCCGGCTCCGCCGGTACCGGTTATGCCTATCACCGGGATTTTGCGGTCTCCAATCCTTTTGTTAAGTTCGGATCTGAGGCGGGCGAGATGCCCATTTTCCCGGGCCTGGGCTTGTTCAACGGCTGTAATAAGGTTGGCAACCAAATATTTGTTGTCCGGAGTAAGTTTGTCGAAGTTAAAATCATCCATCCGGACAGTTGAAAAATCCAAATGTTGAACCATATGCTTGATCATGCCTTGCAGGCCCATTCTGGCACCGTCTTCGGGGGAATATATCTTGGTTACACCGTAGGCTTGCAGTTCTCTGATCTCCTCTAACACGATAACCCCGCCGCCACCGCCGAAAACCTTGATATGGGAGCCGCCGGCTTCTTTCAAAAGATCCACAACGTATTTGAAAAATTCAACATGCCCGCCCTGGTAGCTCGATATGGCCACTCCCTGCACGTCCTCCTGGATAGCAGCGTCAACGATTTCCCGGACCGAGCGGTTATGGCCGAGATGGATAACCTCCACACCAGTGTCCTGTAGGATTCGGCGCATGATATTTATGGCGGCGTCATGCCCGTCAAAAAGGGATGTGGCCGTAACGACGCGGATATTATGTTCGGGCTTGTATGCTTCAGTTTTAACACTCATGCCCCCCCCTATTCTTGATTCTTTATTTTGGATCGCGGATTTTGGATTCCGGCATCCTGTATCCAGTGATCAGTGATCGGTGATCGGTGACTCGTAACCCGTAACCCGCAACTCGTAACCAGCAACTCGCAACCCGTAACTCGTAACCAGCAACTCGCAACCCGTCCTACTCGGACAGCCCCAGAATAAATCTGGTTTGCAGTTCAATATAATCATCAATGCTGTAGTGGCGTGCCAGAAACCAGCTCCGAAAGGTCCACATATGTCCTAAAACGGAAATATTATGGGCCATAAGTTCCATAGCGCGGTCACTCAGTTGAGGCAAATCGCCGGTTGAAATCAGATGCGCCATAACTTCCACAAAAATTCCAGTGATACGGACCTCGTTTTCAAGGACTTTTTTACGCCATTGAGGCGGCAAAGATTGGGTTTC
Source organism: Desulfobacteraceae bacterium (assembly GCA_013203195.1). Taxonomy (GTDB): domain Bacteria; phylum Desulfobacterota; class Desulfobacteria; order Desulfobacterales; family UBA11574; genus Desulfatibia_A. The sequence continues at coordinate 1,664 of JABMQM010000172.1, forward strand.
CTGATAGATCAGCAGAATATGATCGCTCATACGGTTACAGACCAAAAAATACTCCCGGATCACTTCTCCCAGTGAGCTGCGACCGCCGGCAGCGCGGGCCATGGCTTCCGAGACACCCCGCTCAACCTCGGCATGAATTGCATCGCAAACCAGATAGAGGATGTCCTCTTTTGAAGAGATATATTCATACAATGAGCCTATGGAAAATCCTGCGGCCGCAGCGATCTGTCGAGTCGTGGTCTTGTGGAATCCATGTTCGATAAAGAGTTGAACCGCAGCATCAACAATCTGACGATGTCGCCGTTTGACAAGCTCGGGATTTTTAATCTGAGTCAGTATATCTTTTGTTCTGTCGAAAGATACCATCATTGGCCCCTGCAGGTTTTCTCAATAAAGAAACCTCTTTTTTTTTTTTGCGAACACTCAATTCTGATTGAGCGCTCGTTCAATTTTATTAGCATATTTGGGTTTTCCTTGTCAAGCTATACAATTGTTGCGCAATTCCAATGAACAATCCGATTATAAGATCCCGCAAGCTTGTCGTAGCATAGCGAAGATCCCGCCCTAACTGGACTTGCGGAAATTGCATTAAATTGCAATACGATTTTAATTATTGACAATAACGTCCGGGGCGAGTAACAATCAAACATTTATGACCGAGCGCTCGCTCAA
>JABMQM010000173.1 GCA_013203195.1 Desulfobacteraceae bacterium
AACAAGATCGATCCCGGCGATCCCCTTGACAAAGATATTTACGGGTTGCCGCCCGAAGAACTGGCAGAGATACCCTCTGCGCCGGGCTCGCTGGAAGAAGCACTCGAAGCCTTGAAAGAAGACCATGAATTTCTGCTCAAAGGCGATGTCTTTACCAAAGATGTCATCGACACCTGGATCGAATACAAGACCGAAAATGAAGTCAATGCTGTAAAACTGCGGCCGCATCCCCACGAATTTTTTCTTTATTTCGACATATAACTTTTCTTTTCCAAACTGCAATGGCCCGCTGAGGAATCAGCGGGCCATTGCCTTACATGCCAGTAGTGTTGTTAGAATCGGTTAAAAATAACGTTAGTGTAAGATAGTTACCCACTAAAAAAACATAAAATGTACCGTTTTGCCTTGGAAGATCTTAATGCCTGGAGATTAAGCCCGCAACGCAAACCCCTTGTTGTCCGCGGAGGCCGGCAAGTAGGAAAGACATATTTAATACGGATTAATTGCGTTCACTACCTTTAGACCGGCCATAGAAGCCAGTTCGGATTGCCTGTCATCGAGGGTTAGAAACCGATTTGCTTTCAGCGCTAAAGCCGATGCAACATGTATAATATCCAAGGATCTTGATCCTGTATTTGCCGTATTATTATGGGCCAAATCAATGGCAAGGTTTAATGTATCCGTCCAGTTAATCTGCGGATAATAATAAACACCCCGGGTCTTGTGTTCGCTGAATTTTGCCAGAGTTAGCCGGAGCTGATTATCTGTTATTTCCATCCTGAACTGTTTCAAAAAGATCGCATTCGTAAACTCAAGCTCATGAAAACGTGTTAAAGGGATAGCTTCATTGTTTTTTCTAAGCCAATTAGCAACCTCAAGAGAGTGCTTTTCTTTAATATAGAGTTTAACAATTATGCTGGTATCTGCGTATAGCACTTAGAATCTATCCTGTCTGTCTTCAACGATGATCTCACTTACCGGTTTACCTTCAAGCTCAATCGCCTCATTGTAAAAATCCGGCCAATTAATATTGCTTTTGGGCCCCAGAGACGTTATTTTAGCCACTGGTTTACCTCTTTTGGTAACTGTTATTTCTTCACCTGCGTTGATGTTTTTTAATACTTTAGCGAAATTTTTTTGGATTTCTCCGACTGTGGTAGTTTTCATGATTGGCCCTTTGTGGTTTTACGCACAATATATGCGTAAAGCCACAAAATGTCAAGATCGTTTTACTTGAACCTAAAATCTGCAATTGCCGATTTCGCCGTAACTGTAAGGCGCAGGGCGTGAAGCTGTAGTAATTTACCGCGAATGCCCTGCAACAAAGCAGATGCGGTGAAAGCGGTAATCCCGAAGGGTGAAAAGTTTTGAAAAATTAAGAAAAGTCGACACACAACAATAAAGTGCGTCCAGAACCATCTGGAAATTAGCGTTAACCAACTATTATAATAATATATACTTTCCTTTTCAAAAGTTTTCATGCAGTTTTTAGGTTGAACTTTTTCGTTGTAAATTGATACCTAAAGATCTAGGCGGATAAAGCAAAAATTCGGATATGAACATATTTACCTACGGAACCTTAATGATACCTGATGTAATGTATGCCGTTACAACCCGTGAGTTTCGTTTTATCGACGCGATACTAAGAAGCTATTCCCGTTTTACGGTAAAAGGAGAATCTTATCCGGGAATTATCCCGGTAACAGATGCAGTCACTGAAGGGATTATCTACCTTAATGTGGATGAACCGTCATTGGCGCGGCTGGATATATTCGAAGGCGATTTGTATCAGCGGACTCCGATACAGGCAGAAACTCAAGAAGGAAAAATACTGAATGCCGAAACGTATGTTATCAAACCTGAACATCGGGATTATCTCTCTTCAAAAGGATGGGATGTAGAGGAATTTGTTCAAAATAGTCTTGAGGCGTTTTTAAATTCAAAACCACCATAACCATTCAGCGAAACCTTGGAGTAATGGAGTATTGGATTAATGGAAAATCCAGAGAAACCATTACTCCAGCAATCCATTACTCCAACAAATCCAGACTGATTAACTGATTGTTTTGGGCCAAAGCACCTATAGTTTGTCGCATATGAATTGATACTTAAATAATT
>JABMQM010000174.1 GCA_013203195.1 Desulfobacteraceae bacterium
AGGGCTTTATCTTTTTGAGGCTCCCGGAAGTCCAACTTGATGTCACAAATTGTGACTTCAAAAAGAGGCAAAATGAAATTGGACGCAGATAAACGCGGTTATTATTTGATCGCGGTTAAATAAAGAAAAAAAGATTTAACTGGGCAAGCAGGATTAACACGATGTTTATGATTGTTTTTGTTAAACAAATCTAAGTGTTAAGGCATAAACTTATGTACGTCCCGTATTCAATACAGTGTCGAGAGAATTGATCGCTGAGTTCGGCAGCGGTTTCTCAGAAAAAACCCTGTACAGAAAAAGCTTCATGATGCAGTTGTTCAGGCACGTACCCGGCTGGAATTAAAAGACGATTGAACGAGGAAAAGGAAAACTTAATGAGCAAAGGTTTAATGATCCCGGATGAACGTATTGAAAAGACGATTCTTTTGTTTAGAGGTCAAAAGGTTATTGTTGATGCTGACCTTGCCGAGCTTTATGGAGTTACTACTAAGGCTTTAAATCAAGCAGTCACCAGAAATGATCAAAGGTTTCCTCCGGATTTCATGTTCAGACTGACCAAAGCGTAAAAACAGGAACTGGTCACAAATTGTGACCGGTTGGACAGGCTAAAACATTCTTCAGCTTTGCCACGGGTATTTACAGAACAGGGTGTAGCCATGCTCTCTAGCGTGCTAAGAAGCGAACGTGCCATACAGGTTAATATCCAAATTATGCGTGCGTTCTTTAAGCTGCGCAGGTTGATCGCTGGTGTCGACGATCTGAAAAGCGAACTCGAAAAACTAAAAGATCAGACCGATCAGCGGTTCCAGATTGTGTTTGAGACGCTGGATCAATTATTAACGGTTGAAAGCAAGCCCAAGAAGAAGATCGGGTACACGGTAAAGGAGAAACAGAAAAAATACGGTAAAAGAGCTAAAAAACAAACGGCAAGAGGATGATAAAATAAACACCCTGCCCGCAGGGCGTGTGTTTTATCCTTTCTGACCAACTCAACAGAAAGGATAAAGAAATCAAACACTCTGCTTGCGGGGGCGTAACGCAGCGAAGACCCGTGCTCTCTGCGCCTCGAATGAGCGAAGCAAATGGGCGGTGAAATAAACCCTGAACCCTGAACCCCGGTCTTTAGACCGGAAGCGGGTATGTTTGGATGAGTTATGTGTTGGATAAAATCCCGGTTAAATAAAGAACAAAAGGCATACCGAAAAAAAATGTGAGGGGTTAGGGCACGTTCTGCACGAACGTCCCCTAAGACGTTAGAATCCCGGGCCGAATACGGCAAGGCTATACTGGAAGAGATTTCGAAACGTTTGACAACCGAGTTTGGTAAAGGATATTCAGTTCAAAATTTACGGTATATGCGACAGTTTTATCTATCTTTTAGAAAACGCCACGCACTGCGTGGCGAATCTCATACCTCTGAAAAGGGGAAGGCATCGAGTTCCGAATTTCGTGAAAAACGCCACGCGGTGGGTGGCGAATTGATTCAACGGTTACTTCGCCCCGAATTGAGCTGGACCCACTACCGTTTGCTGCTTCGCATCGAAAACATCAAGGCACGCGAATGGTATATGAACGAAGCCGCCGATCAGAACTGGTCAACCCGGCAACTGGATCGCCAGATTTCCAGCCTGTATTTTGAGCGCCTACTGGCAAGCCGAGAAAAAGAACCGGTCAAACAGGAGGCCGAAGAAAAACTGGCACAGCTCGAACCGGACCATTTCATCCGCGATCCTTATGTGCTTGAATTTTTGGACCTCAAAGACTATCCGGATCTGAGGGAATCCACAGTTGAAAAAGCCATCATTGATAAGATGCAGCATTTCCTGCTTGAACTCGGCAAGGGGTTTTCTTTTGTGGCCCGCCAGAAGCGCATGCGATTTGGTGATGAGGATTTTTATGTCGACCTCGTCTTCTACAACTTCATCCTCAAGTGTTTCGTCTTGATAGACCTCAAAATCGGAAAACTCACCCACAAGGATATCGGCCAGATGGACGGTTATGTCCGCATGTACGAAGAGTACGGAAAAGTGGAAGGCGATAATCCGACGATAGGTCTGATTCTCTGC
>JABMQM010000175.1 GCA_013203195.1 Desulfobacteraceae bacterium
CCGTCAACCCGGCGGCTAAATCACCCACCGGGCAACTTGTTTCTGAGCTTGTTACACGCATGCAGCCACCCGGCAAACCTTGATGGCGTCGTAAAAAGTCCCATCTACATTTATTTCGATCGCTTCATGGGGACTTGAATGTTATTGAGAGAGTCGAGTATCGGCTTAACTTCATGCCGATGCTCCGGTGGTATCATCAGGATCTTAATCGGCAGGTTGGCGATCAGGCTGGTACCGGCGACCTTCAGTTTGCTGCTTTTATATTTTTGACGATTTTGCTCCTTTGCCATCACGCCCAGAACATCGCTTAGATTTCCCGTAAAGCCATGCGCATCGATGTGTTCGATATACTGCAGGCATACATTATTAAGCGTAAGCATCAAGGGGTCCATTTCAGCATAGCCGGCCTCTTGACAGTTTTGTTTTGAAACCATGCACCGGCAGCCGAAAGGTCTTTGCGCATAAATTATGCATTCGTCATTTTTCAATAGCGGACAGGGGCCCCAGGCCGGATCGCTAGACTCTAAGGGAAGATCCTTTTCCAGCGCACAAAGTTCTGCAAGTTCGTTGGTCGTTACCACGGGCTGAAAGCGCTTGCGGTTCAATGCCGGCTGCAGCTTTTCAAACGAATTCGACTGCCCGCTTGAAATCAGATGCCGGACAATTCTATAACCCTCAAGGGTTGTCAAGGTTACATTGCAGGTACAGCAATGGGCACAATATTTTTGGCATGCCAGGTCCAGCTTGCCGGTAAAATCATCGCACACTCTGTAAATTTGGTCCAAAACCGCCAGCTTGGTATTGATGTCCATTGCTCCTGCCTGGCCTTGCTCAAACACCTTGACTTTTTCAAAGGTCTCATAAATTATAGCAGTCACCGCTTACCAGTCTGAAAATAATAACACAAGATGAATCCGCTATACGGGGTACACTAAACAGGGGGATACTATGAAAAGCAATGTTTATTTTATCGATTTGCGAGCAACGCCTAAAGAGAATCTGATTGGCAAGCTTGCACGGTTAATGCATACGGCCGGGCTTTCTGAAAAGATCAAAGCAAGAGATCTTGTTGCAGTGAAGCTCCACTTTGGTGAGTTGGGAAATACTGCTTTCATCCGGCCCGTATTTTTGCGTAAAGTTGTGGAAACCATCAAAAGCGCCGGCGGATTTCCATTTCTAACCGATGCCAATACGCTTTATGCGGGCGCTCGCAGCGACTCCCCGCAACATCTTGCAACAGCGATTCAAAACGGTTTTGCTTATGCTGTGGTGGATGCCCCTTTAATCATCGCAGACGGGCTTAGAGGCAAAAGCGAAACCGCTGTTCTTGTCAATCAAAAAAACTGTAAAAGGGTGTACATCGGATCAGAGATTGTCGCCGCCGATGCCCTTATATCGGTAGCCCACTTCAAAGGCCACGAGCTTTCCGGCTTCGGTGGAACTATTAAAAACCTGGGAATGGGCTGCGCGTCGCGCCGGGGAAAACTGGAACAGCATTCCACCGTGGCGCCTAAGGTTAATAAGAAAAAATGCGTCGGCTGCGGGGACTGCGTCAGCCACTGCTCTGTGCAGGCCCTTGTGTTGCAGCAGGAAAAGGCGGTGCTGGACTCCAAAAAGTGTATCGGCTGCGGAGAATGTATTCTAATCTGTCCTGAAAGCGCCATTGAAATCCAGTGGAATCAGGCCATACCTGTTTTTCTGGAAAAAATGGTGGAATACACCCTGGGTGTTTTAAAAGATAAAGAAGGCAAGACCTTGTACCTGAATTTTATCAACAATGTTTCGCCGGCGTGCGACTGCTACGGTTATAACGATGCGCCCATCGTCAGGGATATCGGCATTGTTGCCGCCACTGATCCGGTGGCCATCGACCAGGCCTCTGTCGATCTTGTAAATCGCGAACAGGCCCTGCCGGACTCCTGCCTGAAAACCAACACACAAGGCGGTGAGGATAAGTTCAGGGGCGTTTATCCCGACATAGACTGGGAGATCCAGCTCGATTACGCCGAACAGATCGGCCTCGGAAGCCGCAAGTATGAACTAATAAAGATTTAACTCAAGTATTTTCATCGAGTTACTCCGGTCCTGTCATTTCCTTGAAGGGCGATATGAATACCTTCATATATCGGCAACGTTGCTTTACCGGAAAGTCCTCTGACATCACTGCCGAAGAAATAGTTCAAAATAGCATTGAGCCGGGTCCGCAGAACAGAATACGAATAATGCCGGGCGGCAACTTTATAATTATAATTAACCATTTGTTTTCTGCGCTCGGGTTTTTCCAGAATTTCAACGACACGTTGGACGGTTTTCCTTGAGAGATATCCATCCATAACCGCTAAATCAAATCCCAGCGGCTCGATATCCCTGACAAAAGTGGCATAGCGATTGATCAATATCGGCTTTTTGAAGTAAATGGCTTCTAAAAAAGCATTGCCGAATCCTTCATAAAGGCTGGGATAGGTGATAAAGTCCGCGAAAGGGTAAACATCCCAGAGCGAATATTCGCACTTACCGTTGCCATTGTTGCTCAACGGATCTGCTATCCGGGTCGTGATTAGTCGCAGGTTGACATCATGTTCACGGGCATATTCTTGCAGCCATTCGGCGTATTCATAGCCTTCATCCCCGGCTTCATGGGATACTACCAGTTTATAGCCAGGATCTTTCAATTCCTTGACCAATTCAATGGCATATTCAATCCCTTTGCGCTGCACGATGCGAGTGGGTTGCAAAATCATCTTGTCATTCGGTTCCAGGCCGATGGCTTCCCGGAAAACACGGGCGGCTTCAATATCAGGCTTGGGCGGATTTTCAAAATCCAGAACATTGGGGATGATGATCGATGCAATCCCTGTGCGCAGAGCCAACTGCTCCTGAGCTTCGGAATTGATCACAATATGTTTGATATTTGGCAGGTTGGGTGGAAAGGCCATGCGGATATAGTCGCTCAGGGCATTCACGGAAAAACGGATCCTCTCCCATGAAAAATCGTGATGGTGGGCAATGGTGGGAATCTGTGTTTCAGCAATTGTTTCCGTCAATGCCAGTCCCAGCGGGACATGCATTGGAATACTGAGGACATTTTCCGCGATTAAAATATCCAGGTTAAAATCTTCGATAAACTGGTAAAGACAAGTTTTTAATTGCGATCGCAGAAAGTGAATTGCTTGGGTTACGGATGGCGTGCGTCCAACAGTGCCATCTACCTGAGAGTTGATCCAGACATTTTTATCGTGTTGGAAATGGGCTTCAGGGACCAGCAAGCTTCTGTCAGCATTACGGTCTAATTTGCCGGCAAACCAGAAACAGTTGTGTCCGCTGTTTTCAAAGACGTCCGCCCACTTGCTTGCTTCCAGAGTGACGCCGTCTGTGCCCGCAAAACGGGTGGAAACAAATCCGATATTCTTGCCCATATAATATTTACTTTCTAAATTGACGATCTTTAGTGTTTTCCACTCAAACTCAGCCAACCGGGCATGAATAATTAGTTGATTGCATCAATGCCAAGCAACAGTTTACAACCCATATATCAACATATTGTTGTCTGTCAATTAAAAAAACCTATATATAGCACTTTAGCCCGGAAATATTGTCTCACCGCAGAGCCGCACATATTTTTTGCCTTTGCGCGCACCCCGTTTTCAGCGGGGCCGGCCGGCGGTGAACCAACATTACTTGATCTGCCGAGGCATAAAGATGTTGCTTCTATTCATTTTGATTTGATTTGTCTAACTGGATTTTGTAGACGCGACAGCAGGTCTCCGATCACAAGGCACTCGAGCCCAAAAGGAAGGTAGCCGGCATACCCTAAAAGCGGCATTTCAAATATTTGAAAACGGTGGACAAAGGGTACGCTGTACTGCCATTTGGCAAGACTGTAGTAGTTCCACATCTCCCAAAACAGGCCGCAAAACAGTGCCGCTGCCGCCGAAGAAATCGCACCGCGCCAATCGCCTTTAAAGATGTCTGACAGCACATGCCTTTCTCGCATTAGGGCCTGCAGTGAAACGATGATCATCAGAGGCGATACCCACAGCAGGGGAAAAAGGTAATCCGGCCAGATGCCGATGCCGGTCAGGCCGCAAGCGGATATCACCAGAGCGGTCTGGGCCGCAATTTTGGGGTGTGAAAAGCCAAGAGGCAGAAAGTTTTTGAATCCCTGTCGCATCCAGGGAAAGCCGGCAATCCATTCCCGGGTCCCCAAAACCGCGGGTAGTACGGTTGAAAACGGTAGGGTAGCAAGGCAGAAATACTTCACGGCACCGTAATGGACACCCGTGTAGTGCCAGTTCTGAACAAACCGGTTCAAGTATTCAAAGAACCACCAGAATGCAGCGCTTGCCGGGAAAAGGAGCAAAAAATATCGCCTGCGGTTGATTAACATACAGCGTCCGGTTCGCCGATAACACAGAGCGTTGATGACTAGGATGTACGAAAGCCACAGTGGGGTGAAAGTATGTGGCTGCAGGCCGGCAAACCAGGAAAAGCGGGTCCAGGCCAGTATCCAAAAAAGCATGCCGGTAATAACTCCCAGCCGGCCCCACCACGGAAAAGGAAAGACGGTCACACTATCTGGTATAGTTCGCCGGATTGATCGAATCACCGGAATAAAGAGCGGCAGTACCACTGCAGTGATAAAAAGAGTGTAAGCAGTAAAAGCAACCCAGGAAAACGGTGCATGGGAAATGTACAGCGTTTCAGGAGGAAACTCCAGATATCTTACAATCGGATATCCCGCCAGAACTATCCCCAGCATGGGCAGCCCCAACAGCATTGACGCCAGGATTAAAAATTTCAGCAAAACGTTTTTCACGCCGCCCCCGGCAAGTTTTGATAAATTCGTAAAAAGTCGAATTCATCACGTTTTAAGTGCTACGTGGTACGTTTTAGGATTTGACAATTAAACTTGATATCAATCACTTAACATATAAACCTAAAACTCAACACCTCTCGAAAGAAGCCTTTTGGGGGATTTTTACGAAGCCGTCAATGTTAAGAACCACATTATTTCCAAATAAACGAATGAATAAAAGTCCGCAAGGTCCGGAGATCGGGTGTCAGACGGATCTTTCCCGGTCCCTGCCAACTGATTCCATGAACTACTCTTTATCCAAAACCTTCCTTATGGTCCCGGCAATCTCGTGCCTTAAAATAGGCTTCATCACATACTCTCGAATGCCTATGGTTTTGGCCCGCTTTTCGTCTATCATCTCGTTGAATCCTGTGCAAAGGATGATGGGGATATCAGGCCTTATCTCCAAAAGTCTGGGGGCCAATTCAGCACCGGTCATATTTGGCATGGTCATGTCGGTGATGACCAAATCGAATCTATCCGGTCGAGCCTCGAAGGCCTTCAATGCTTCCACACTGCTGGTTCGGGGTGTTACGTGATAGCCGATCTCCTCTAACATCTGCTCCAACATCTGAATGATCAGCTCTTCATCTTCCACTAACAAGATCCGCTCACTACCTCTTTGGACCGGCTCTCGAGAGAGGGTTTCAGGTTCTAAGGCGCCCATGTCGATTATGGGGAAATGGACATGGAAAGTTGTGCCTTTTTTGGGTTCACTGTGAACTTCAATCTCACCCCCATGACCTTTGACGATCCCATGGACCACCGAAAGGCCCATTCCAGTACCTTCGTCAGGGGCCTTTGTCGTAAAATATGGATCAAAGATCTTACTCATAACCGCCTTGTCCATGCCATGTCCTGTATCGCTCACAGTGAGTTTGAGGTATGTCCCCGGGGAAAGACCTAACTCGGTCTTCAAGTCATCTACACCAATTTCCTCTTCCATTAGGGTCACTTCCAGCACTCCCCCCTTCTCCCTCATCGAATGATAGGCGTTGGTGCAAAGGTTCATAACCACCTGGTGAATCTGAACGGTGTCGGCAATTACCGGTCTGCAATCCCCTTCTATCTCCTGGCGGATCTCAATGTTCTTTGGTATTGAGGATCTTAGCAGTTTACCGGCTTCTTTTACGATTGATTGAATTCGGACCGGTCTCCTTTCCTTTTCTGTCTGGCGACTGAAGGCGAGGATCTGCTGAACCAGGTCTTTGGCGCGATTCGCGGCCTGCAGTATTCGGTTCAGATTTCTCTGGGCCTTGCTCCCTTCAGGCACATCGACCATGAGCATCTCAGTGTACCCTATAATTGGAAAGAGGATATTGTTGAAGTCATGGGCAATGCCGCCGGCCAATGAGCCAACGGCCTCCATCTTCTGGGCCTGGCGGAGCTGGGTTTCTAACTCCCCCTCTTTCCGCTTCACTATCTTCAACTCTGTTATATCGTTTAAGACAACTGATACTTTTACAGGCCGTCCCTTGTCGATTGTAGCCCTGGTGTTTGTCATCACCCAAAGCTCCCTTCCGCCTTTACCCTTCATCGTGTATTCGGTGGTGGCAGGGGCGACCTCCTCATCCGTGTTTCTTTCAATATTTTCAGCAAAGAGTAATTTGCTCTCTTCTGTCAGTAAATCCATAAAATCCATATTCA
>JABMQM010000176.1 GCA_013203195.1 Desulfobacteraceae bacterium
AGATTGTTCTGGGTGTTGCGCCCGGCAGTATTTGCTTTTTAACCAAACTAAGGGATATCAAACAAGACCCTAAGGTTAGCGATGGCAGCTGATAATAATACCGGACGATGGACTAACGAGCACTGCAAAATTCTATTTCTTTTCATCCTTGTCCTGATAATCTGCATGGGGTTTGCAAAAAATGTCTTGGCCGCCGATGTGCCTGTGCCCTCATTGCACATAGGAATTGAGAAGGGCGGGGATCCGGGTGACGTTTCTGTTTTACTTCAGATAATCTTTATTTTAACTATTTTGGCCCTGGCGCCGGCTATTCTTATAATGATGACATCCTTTACCAGATTGGTTGTGGTTTTTTCTTTCCTGCGGCATGCACTGGGTACCCAGCAGACCCCTTCGAACCAAATTATTGCAGGGCTGGCGTTGTTTTTAACCTTTTTCATTATGACGCCTGTTTGGCAAAAGATTAATAGCCAGGCCCTGCAGCCGTACCTGGCGGAAGATATCTCTCAGGAAGCTGCTTTGAAGGCGGCTGTGAGTCCCATCAGGCAGTTTATGTTCAAACAGACCCGCAGCAAAGATCTGATGCTGTTTGTCCAGATGGCCAAGATGGAAAAACCCAAAAATACGGCGGATATCCCCATGCCTGTTTTAATCCCCGCTTTTGTCATCAGCGAACTGAAAACCGCATTTATTATCGGGTTTGTTTTGTTTGTACCTTTTCTGGTCATAGATATGGTTGTGGCCAGCGTGCTGCTCAGCATGGGGATGATGATGCTTCCGCCAATTCTGATCTCTCTGCCGTTTAAGCTGATGCTTTTTGTTTTGGTGGACGGCTGGCATTTGATTGTGGGCTCACTGGTAAAAAGTTTTGGAGGTGGAGTAATATGACGCCCGAATTTGTTATCTCTTTTGCTCAGGAAGCCATTAGAGTTACGATCCTTGTCTCCATGCCTATGCTCGGGCTGGGGCTTGCCGTGGGTCTGTTGGTAGCCATTTTTCAGGCGGTGACCCAGATACAGGAAATGACCCTGACATTTGTGCCCAAGATACTGGTCGTATTAATGGCGCTTTTATATTTTGCCGGCTGGATGCTGGAGCAGTTGATGCAGTTTACAACGACAATTATCGAACAGATTCCATTTTATATCAGATAAAGGAGACCGTGGTGGATTTGTGGGCCGTATCCCATCAAGAAGTTAAAGCATTCTTACTTATATTGATAAGGGTAAGTACAATTTTACTTATGTTTCCTTTCTTTAATGCACGGGTGATACCGGTTTTGTCCAAAGCCGGACTGGCCATTATTGTTACTATAATCCTATTTCCGGTTTTGAATCATGCAATGGTTGCATTTCCTGAAACGGTATTGGGGGTAATGCAGCTGATCATCACCGAATTAATTATTGGCATAATTTTAGGTCTTCTGGTGCAGGTGTTTTTCGAAGGAATAAGGATGATGGGGCAGATGGTAGGCTTTCAGACAGGTTTTGCCATCTCTAACATCATTGACCCCACAAGCGGTGTTCAGGTCTCAATTTTTTCAAACATGGCTTATCTTGTGGCCTTTACACTTTTCATTTTGTTAAACGGCCACCACATATTGCTCAATGCCGTCAGGGAGAGTTTTCAAATTCTACCTGTGGGATCCTTAAGTTTAAACAGTGAATTGTTTAAAAAGCTTTTGCCTTTGTATGGAGAAATGTTTGTAATTTCCATAAAGATAGGGGCGCCGGCCATAGCTGCGCTCCTTTTTACCAAGGTGGCCTTCGGGCTGATTACCAAGTTGATACCCCAGATGCACATTATGATTGTAGCATTCCCTGTCCAGATAGTCATCGGCCTTTTCTTTTTTGGTGCATCCATGAATCTGCTTTTGGGATTCATGGAGAGATATCTTGGCGGCCTTGGCGCCCTGCTGGTTAATACGATGAACTGGTTGAAGGTATAGCAATGTCTGAAGAGAATAATGAAGAAAAAACTGAAGAACCAACACCCAGGAAGAGGCAGGAACTCAGGGAAAAGGGAGAGGTGGCCAAAAGCAGAGAGCTGCCTTCGGTAGCGGTGCTTTTGTCCAGTTTGATGGCCTTAACCTTTTTTGGGTCTTTTATGTACTCCCAGATCCAGCTTGTTATGCAAGAGACATTGTCGCTGCCTATGCTGAATGATTTGAATGTTTCTGATTTTATCGTATTTGCTCACAAGGTAACCATACAGTTTATATTGGCAATCAGTCCCCTGTTGGCGGCTGTTTTTATTGCAGCGATTCTATCAAATATCATGCAGGTGGGGTTTGTACTGTCCGGCGAATCGATTACGCCTAAACTGTCAAAATTAGACCCCATTAAGGGCTTTACAAGGCTCTTTTCCAAACAGTCTCTTATGGAGGTGTGCAAGTCTTTCTTAAAACTGGCCATTGTGGGCACTATTTCTTACTACACCATAAAAGCCGAGATGAAAAATCTTCCCATGCTGGGAGAGTTGGGAGTGAAGGCGATTTGGGTTTATATTCTCACTGTGTTTTTAAAGATATTTTTGCGGTGTATTCTGGCAATGGTCTTTGTGGTGGTTATCGACTACGCCTTCCAGCGCTGGGAGTTTGAAAACAGGATCAAGATGAGCAAGCAGGAGATCAAGGATGAGCATAAAAAGACCGAGGGTGACCCGCTGGTAAAGTCAAGGATCAAAAGTATTCAGATGGAGATGGCCCGGAAGAGGATGATGCACGATGTTCCGGAGGCGGATGTGGTTATCACCAACCCCGTTCGCTTAGCTGTAGCCATCAAATACGATCCTGAAATGAATGCACCTAAAGTACTCGCCAAAGGGGCAGGGGAAGTCGCCAAAAAGATAAGAGATTTGGCCACAGAACATGATATCCCCATTCTGGAGAAAAAGGAACTTGCCCGGAACCTGTATAAGCTGGTTGAAATCGGCCAAGAAATACCGGCGGTCCTCTACCAGGCTGTGGCCGAGGTTCTGGCATATATTTATAGACTAAAAGGCAAATTAGGATTGTAAAATGAAAGAAGCTTTAAATCCAAACCCGGAGTCCTCTGATATCAGTGAGTTGATGACCGTGGTTGGAGTAGTCGCTGTGCTGGCGGTAATGATCATCCCTTTGCCGTCTATCATTCTGGATTTCCTTCTGGCTCTGAATATCACCATTGCGATCACAATCCTTTTGATTGCCATGTATACCTTGAAGCCTCTGGATTTTTTCGTATTCCCATCGCTGCTGCTGGTGACGACCCTTTTCAGGCTTTCTCTGAATGTGGCCTCAACACGGTTGATACTTTTGCACGGCAATGAGGGCCCCCTGGCTGCCGGAAAGGTTATCAAGTCTTTCGGCAGTTTTGTGGTCGGCGGAAATTACGTGGTCGGCATGATTGTATTTATCATCCTGGTACTCATTAATTTCATTGTTATCACCAAGGGTGCCACCAGGATCGCAGAGGTTGCCGCAAGGTTTACACTCGATGCCATGCCCGGCAAGCAGATGAGTATCGACGCCGATCTGAATGCCGGGATGATAGATGAAAATGAAGCCAAGCAGCGCAGGTTGGTGATTGCACGGGAGGCTGAATTCCATGGTTCCATGGACGGCGCCGTCAAATTTGTCAGGGGAGATGCCATTGCCGGCATTATAATTACTATTGTTAATATAACCGCCGGATTTGTAATCGGCGTTTTCCAGAAAAAAATGTCCATCATGGATGCGGCCCAGAATTATACGCTGTTGACTGTCGGCGATGGACTGGTGTCACAAATTCCGGCTCTCACCATATCGACTGCAGCCGGTATAGTTGTAAGCCGGGCGGCTTCAGAAGGAACCATGGGGAAAGATTTCGCCAAACAGTTCTTGAGTTATCCCAAGGCAATTTATCTGGCAGCACTTACAGTCTTCTTTTTCGGTCTCATCCCCGGTATGCCGCATATTTCGTTTATTGTGCTTTCAGTTCTTATTGGGGCCGGCGTTTATTTCTGGGGCCAAAAAGAGGAGACATTAAAAGAAAAGACGAGTGAAGACCAGGAGGTGGAACCGGATGCAATGGGGCCGGAACCTGTAGAACATCTGCTAATGATTGATCCTCTCGAACTGGAAGTAGGATACGGTCTCATTCCACTGGTAGATAAAGAACAGGGAGGAAAGTTTTTAGAGAGGGTACGCTCAATTAGACGGCAGTTTGCGATTGAGATGGGTATAGTTGTACCTCCGGTGCATATCAGGGACAATCTTCAACTGAAGCCCTCCGAGTACCAGGTTCTTCTAAAAGGTGTCAAAGTTGCCGGCGCTGAATTGATGGTGAATCACTATATGGCGATGGATCCTGGCGATAGTACGAGAAAAATTGAAGGGATCGAAACCACGGAGCCGGCATTTAACTTGCCGGCAATCTGGATTCCGGAGGCCAAAAGGGAGGAGGCCAAGCTTTCAGGGTATACGGTGGTGGATGATGTCACGATAATGGCCACCCATCTGACAGAAGTTTTGCGTAAGTATTCTGCCGAATTGCTGGGGAAGCAGGATGTCCAGAACCTGCTGGATCATTTGAACCGGACTTATCCCAAGGCCGTAGAGGAACTGATCCCTAATCTTCTTTCTTTAGGAGGCGTCCAGAAGGTTCTGCAAAATCTTGTTCAAGAGCGGATATCTATCAGGGATCTATTGACCATCGTTGAAACCTTAGCCGATTGTGCGACCTTGACAAAAGATCCGGAGCTTCTAACCGAATATGTAAGGCACAAACTTGCCAGATCATTTGTCAGCCCGTATGTAGGCGAAGATGGTTTGCTAAAGCTGATAACCATGGCTCAGGAAGTAGAGGATGCGTTGCTTAAAGGTCTCCAGCAGACAGAGCACGGCGGCACGTATCTTTCCATCGACCCCAAGATCGCAGATTCCATTATTGCTTCCATCAAGGATGAGGCCGAAAAAGCCATGGCAAAAAATATTCAGCCGATCCTGCTGGCGTCACCGACAGTGCGGCGGCATTTAAAGAAGATGGTAGAATATTTTGTCCCTTCCCTGATGGTATTATCACAGAGTGAACTGTTGGGTGATATAGGGCTTAAATCTATTGGAGAGGTTAGTTTTAATTATGCAGGTTAAAAAATTTCGCGCCAAGACAATTAGAGATGCTACCGCCAAAGTCAAAAAAGCCTTGGGATCGAGCGCAATGATCATTTCTACTAATAAGTTAACGCAAAGCGGCGCAGGGAACCTTTTTGAGATAGCTGCGGTGCCGGCAGGCGGTGATAGTTTCAACGAAAATAGTGATCCGTTTGGTCAGGTGAAATCAGAGCTGATGAGCATAAAAGAGATGATTTGCCTTTTGAATCAATCCGGCGGTGTTTTGGAAAAACTGATAACAAACCCTGCTCTGCTCAATCTTTATGCAAAACTGATCACAAACGGGGTCAGTGATTACAATGCCAGGCTTTTTCTGGAAAGGGCCGGAGCGTTCAACGGGCATACCGGACGGGTGGACGATATCAAACAAAGGGCCGTCAATGAGATTGCCAAGGTCATAAAGACAAAAGATCCGTTTGATGTAGCCGATAAGAAGCAGAAAATAGCGGCTTTTATTGGGACAAC
>JABMQM010000177.1 GCA_013203195.1 Desulfobacteraceae bacterium
ATATTTCCAGAAGCTATTTTTAAATCTATCTGGAAATGGTTTGATGAATACGGGTGGCCCATACGCTATAAGCTTAGTACTTCAGAGGTTTTAGAATTTTTATTATCTCGTGGTGTCGGCCATATTATCGCTTTGCAGTACGCACACAAACCTGGAATTGCATATGAATTGAACCGCTATGCGGCAGAACAATGTAAGCAATTTCCTCAAAAAATTATTGGTATGGCCACGGTCTTTCCCGGTGAAGAGGGAACGGAAGATATCCTGAAAGCAGCTTTTGATTCCGGTTTGAAAGGTGTTAAACTTCACGCTCATGTGCAATGTTTTGATATGAACAGCAGGGAAATGGATATAATTTATGACCTGTGTTCTTCTCAAGCAAAGCCGCTTATAATGCATGTTGGCAGAGAACCAAAAAGTCCGGCCTATGCCTGCGATCCTTATTTAATTTGCGGAGCTGAGAAGTTGGAAAGAGTAATAAAAAATTACCCCAAGCTCAAAGTATGCGTACCTCATTTAGGAACTGATGAATTCCTGCCCTATAAGCAACTGATTGAAAAATACGATAACATCTGGCTCGATTCGGCCATGGTACTAACGGACTATTTGCCGAATAATAAGCCTTTGCCACTGAATGAAATGAGAGTTGACCGCATAATGTACGGATCTGACTTCCCCAACATCCCTTTTGCATGGGATCGCGAGCTAAAATGGATTAACGCAGCCCGCCTGCCGGACAAATCCTTGGAGCTGATTTTGGGGAAAAATGCAATTGATTTTTTTTCAATACCGATGGAAAGCTAGATTTATTTCTTCGCAAACCCTTAATCTCTTAAAGCCCGCCTTAATATTTTGCCCACGTTCGTTTTTGGCAGTTCGGCTCGAAACTCAATAAATTTTGGTATTTTATACCCTGTAAGCTGTTCTTTACAGAAACGACGGAGGTCATCTTCAGTGAGAGATGGTTCCTTTTTAACGACAAACAACTTGACCGCTTCACCGCTTTTTTCATCAGCAACACCAATGGCGGCACATTCCAGCACCTTGTCGTGACCGGCAATAACCTCTTCAATCTCATTGGGATACACATTGAAACCGGAAACGATAATCATATCTTTTTTTCTATCAACGATTTTTACAAAACCTTCTGCATTCATAAATCCCAGATCGCCGGTCTTAAAAAATCCATCAAACGTCATAACGATCCTGGTCTCTTCCGGGCGCTGCCAATATTCTTTCATCACCTGCGGCCCTTTGATACAAATTTCGCCGATTTCGCCAAGGGGCACATCCTTTTCATTATCATCTTTTACGGCCACTATTGTCGACGGAAGCGGAAGGCCGACATAACCATTGTAGCCGGGCAAATTCAGCGGATTTATGCAGGCCGCCGGTGAAGTTTCAGTCAGTCCATAGGCCTCAAGCAATGGTTTGCCGGTCACTTTTTGCCAGGCTTCGCCAACCGGTCTTTGAACGGCCATGCCGCCGCCCAGTGCAATTCCAAGATTCCTAAAGTTTAAATTCTTAAATTCAACATGGTTCAACAGCGCATTGAACAAAGTGTTTACCCCGATAATCACCGTAAAGTCCCACTTTTTAAGTTCTTTGACAAAGTTCGGAATATCTCTCGGATTGGTGATTAAAACATTCAGGGCGCCCAGGGAAGAAAAAGTCAGACAATTGGCTGTTAATGCAAATATATGATATAGCGGCAGCGGCGTGATAACAACTTCCTTTCCCTCCCGAATTTCAGGCTTAATCCAGGCCCTTGCCTGGGTGATATTGGCAACAAGATTGCCATGCGTCAGTACGGCGCCTTTGGAAACACCCGTAGTGCCGCCGGTATACTGCAAGAAAGCGACATCCTCGTAATCAACGGCAACCGGTTTGACGGCGGCAGGATCGCCTTGGTCCATAGCATCTTTAAAAGATACGGCCTGGGGGATGTTCCAGTTCGGCACCATTTTTTTAACGTATTTTATGACAGCGTTTACAATCCATGATTTTGGAAACGTAAGCATATCGCCTATTTCAGTGACGATAACATGCTCTACCTCTGTAGCGGGCAAAACACTTTCCAGAATATGCGCCGAGTTTGCAAAGATGACAATCGCTTTGGCTCCGGAGTCCTGAAGCTGGTGCTGCAATTCCCTGGCCGTATATAGCGGGTTGACGTTTACGGCCGCCATCCCCGCCTGTAAAAGGCCGAACAATGCGATTGGATATTGCAAAATGTTCGGCAGCATCAAGGCAACCCGATCCCCTGGTTGCAAGTTAAGCCGGTTTTGCAAATAACTGCAGAATTGTTTACACTGCGTCTCCAACTCACCAAATGTTATTGTTTTCCCCATATTATGATAGGCGGGCAAATTCGAAAATTTTTTAAACGCACCCTCCAGAATTTCAGGAATGCTGTTATATTCACGAGGATCGATTTCAAAGGGTACGCCTTCTTGATAATTTTTGTGCCAAATTGCTTCCATACAAAACCTTTCCTTTTATGTGTAATTAGGTGTCTGCAACAAATTATTGCTGTTCATCCGCACCAGGCCTTCGGCTCCCTGCTGATAAATATCATAACTCTCCAAATTAGCAATAGCAATGAATAGAGAGTCACATGCTGCAGACCATCTAAAAAAATGGTACTTGCAAACCCATATGGTATAACTTAAACTTCGAACTCTGGAAGTCTCCCCGGTAAAACCGGGATAGAAGGAGGTTTTATGAAAAATATTAGATCTATCAGTTGCAGCACCCAATTTTGCGCTGTTATCGGCAATCCGGTTGCGCACAGTCTTTCACCGGCAATTCACAATGCCGCCTTCGAGGAATTGGGCCTGGATTTCGTTTACGTGGCCTGCCGGGTCGAGGATGTAAAAAACGCCTTGGCAGGCATGCGGGCCCTCGAAAGCTTTCGCGGCATGAGTATCACTATTCCGCATAAAATTGAAGCCATGCAACATCTGGATGAAATAGCTGCGGTAGACCGCTCCATCGGTTCAATTAATACGGTTATTAACGTACAGGGGAAATTAGTCGGGTTGGGCACGGATGGACCGGGTGCGTTGAAGGCCATTGTGGATGCCGAAGTAGAAATTGAAGGTAAAAACATTTTAATGTTGGGCGGCGGCGGTGCCTCGCGGGCTATTGCCTTTACCCTTGCGCGCAATGCCCGACTTGGAAAACTTTCAATTTTGGATATTGACGAAAATATGCTTCGGGAGCTGACAGCTGATTTAAAGACCGGCACGGATACATTCATCCAATCCAAGCTGCTGACCGCAAGTTCTCTTGCTGCAGAGATGGAGGATGCTGATATAATCATTCACTGCACGCCGATCGGCATGCACCCAAACGAAGATGCCTCTCTCATTCCTGCCGAGCTTTTTAGCCCGGAGCAGGTTGTCTTTGATATAGTGTATACGCCTCTTGAAACCAAACTGCTCACTGAGGCCAAGTCTCGCGGCCTTAAAGTTATTTCCGGGGTTGATATGTTTATCAACCAGGCGGTATTGCAATTTGAACATTTTACCGGCGTTGACGCACCTGTCGAGGTTATGCGGCGGGTAGTATTGGAGCAATTGGGATCATGAATATAGTGCTGATCGGATATCGTGGTACTGGAAAAAGTGTGGTAGGAGAGCTTCTCGCCGTGCGCCTGCGGATGCCGTGTATTGGTATGGATGCGGAAATAGTTAAAAAGGCCGGCATGTCAATTCCGGAAATTGTGGATAAATTTGGTTGGCCGAAATTTCGCGATATGGAATCTGAAAAAGCCCGCGAATTGGCAGGGCTTGATAATATCATTATTGATACCGGCGGCGGGGTTATTGAACGTCCTGAAAATGTCGAAACTCTTAAAACAAACTCTAGTATATTTTGGATGCAGGCTTCCGTGGATGCAATCGTCTCGCGCATTCAAGGCGGCACGGAACGACCTGCCTTGACCTCCGGAAAAACTTTTACCGAAGAGGTGTCGGAAATTTTGGAGCAAAGGATTCCCAAATACAAAAGCGCCGCTCAATACGCAATCGACACAGACGATTTAACTCCAGAGCAGGTCACAGACAGGATTATAAAGATCTGGACAGAATAGAACCTGAATTGATTGAGTATTTTACTTTTCGGCTTGATGCTCTTTTTGAGAAAATCGAGACAAATCTTCAAGGTTTTTGCGTGCCATGAAATAATCCGGTTTGATTTGGATGGCTTTTAACAGAAACATTCGGGCTCCTTTATAATTTTTCTGCCAACCCCGGATTACCCCAATTTGATTGTAAGCTTCAGCATATTCCGGATCGCTTTTAATCGCCTCTAAAAAATGGGAGACCGCTTCTTCCAATCTCCCCTGCTTTACTAATAAATTGCCATAACTGTAGTGCGCATAGGCATGTTCAGGCTTGATCTTTAAAGCTTCCTGGAGATGAAAAGCAGCTTGCTTTATTTTGCCTTGATTTAAAAACAGATTGCCCAGATTGTAATGCGGGGTTATATAATCGGGTTTGATGGACAGCGCCGTTTTATAATGACCAATGGCCTCGTCTAATCGACCTTTGTTAAATTTGGCCGTTCCCAAATTATTATGTGCCAGCCAGTTGTTGGCGGTCACCTGCACTGCACGCTCAAACAGATCCAGGCTGCTTTTCCAATAGGCGGACTGCAACCATGTACAAATCATCAACGCTGAAAGAACCCCTGCCGTTAATATACCAAGCATAATTCTTCTATAACGCTGCTTAGATAAAATATCGGAAATGCCCCAGGCAATCAGTATAAACAGGCCGATGACCGGCACGTAGGCAAATCTGTCGGCCATCGCCGGCCACAGACCCACCTGGACCAGTCCGATAACCGGTACGAGGTCCCTATGAACCATAGCCAACCTACGCTCAGGTACGGCTTAAGCTTTATTTTTCGAAGCACCAGTATGGTTACACCGGCCAGCAACAAACCGGCTCCAACAGCCTGCCACAACGGTACTGTTTCCGGATATGGATATAATACCGCAAGCCCGGAAGGCCATAGCATTTTTTTTATATAGATAACATAGGAGACCGGCGCATTAGCAATTTTGAGCTTCATGGGGACTGATCCCGTGAGTATCGTAGTATCAAGATTTTGAACGGACAACGCGGATAAACTGATTGAGACCGCCGAAAGCACCAGTAAGGGAATTTTTTCTAAGACCAGACGAGAACCCGGCCAAGGCTGATAACCGGAATTATCAAATGTGCCGGTTTCCGGGCTGATATTCCCTGCCTGCCGGTCCAATCGAAAACGTTCAAGAGGCCAATAGTCCAGCAAAAGCAAGACAAACGGCATCGTTACCAGCATCGGCTTGGCCATCAGCCCCAGGGCAAGAGCTGCAAGTACCGCCAGGTACCGCAGAACACCGGGACGTGCGGTGTAACGAACATAGGCCAGCATGGTCAGCATCCAAAAAAAAGTGCTTAAAACATTTTTGCGTTCCGTCACCCATGCCACCGACTCCACATTAAGGGGATGCAGTGCAAACAGTCCTGCCACGAAGGCGCTTTGCCAAAGTGCGCCGGTCATCCTTTTTAAGACAAAAAACAGCAATAGCGTATTTGCGATGTGAAAAAACAGATTGACCAGATGCTGCATACCGGGATTAAATCCAAATATTTGAAATCCCAGCATGTGTGACAACCACGTCAAAGGGTGCCAATAGGTAGAACTTTCAAAGCTGAAAGCCCAGGCAATGGTTTTACCGGTAATCCCCTCATGTAAATAAGGATTGTCAACAAGCTGCACGTAGTCATCGAAACCGACAAAGTCGCATGCAGACAGTTGCCAGTATGCTGCTATCGTGACTAAGGCTAAAAGCAGACACACCGCGCATTTCAGTTTAAGACGATTTCTGTTTCCGAACATTTAGAGATCATCCCTTCTGGCTCACTAAACCCTAAACCCCTTGGCTCGACGTAGCTTCAGCGTAGGCGGCTGAACCCGAATCTAATAATTACTCAAGTTTCGCACCCCATACTTTAGCGATGCGCTTTACTCGTAAAGGTTGGATGGTGTTTTTTAAAAG
>JABMQM010000178.1 GCA_013203195.1 Desulfobacteraceae bacterium
ATTCGGCCGCCTACGCTGAAGCTACGTCGTGCCAAGCCGTCTACGCATAGCTTCGTCGTGCCAAGGGGCTTGAGGAGCAGCTCGGGGAGCCTTGATGCGGGTTGGAGCGTGCCGACTTCGCCAAAGTAGCTTGGCTACGACGGCTTAAAGCGGAAATGCCGATTCATCGGGGATGTAGAATGTTGGAAACAAAACTGCCTGACCGAATTTCACCTTATTTGCAGAGGTCGAGGAGCTGACGAACGAATCCTAACACATCAGCCTGGATGGCATCATCTCTGCTGCCGGTGAGAAACTGAGCAACTCTTACCGGGCCAACGCCTTCATGATCAGTAAAATCTTGTCTCAGTATTTCCAGTGCCTTCTTTGCCTCTGGTTCTGTAAGTAACGGTTTCAATGCCGCCACAACTTCATGAATCCCGGCACCAAAGTTCCTGATGTGGTAATACAGGTCATATGCATCCTTGTTTGCGCCTCGCTGACGAAATGCAAGAGCTTTCATCACCGTAAAAGCACCAGGGCCGCAAACCCATATGTCCCTCACAGCTTTTTCTCCTAATATTGTCATACCCGATAAGGTTATTTTGCACCGATCAAAGAAAGCCAGTCTGAGGCCGGGCGTAATGACAGCGGCAAAGTCTTGTTCTATATCCCTGATCCTGCCGCCCTCGTCATCGTCCCTGCTGGGAGGAATAAGAAAATCGACCGTCACCTTTTCAGGTCCTTCCACTTTCCAGCGATGACGAGTCGGATTTCCTTGTTCGTTGACATCTTGAGCGAAACCAGCACCCCGCAATCGATCCGTGATGTCCTGATAGCGGCTGCCATCGAATATTGCGAGGGCAAGCCCAATATCAAGATCCATCGTTCCAACGTGCCTATCGCTTCCCTCCGGCAGTAAATCCTGGTCGATCAGCAGAGCAGGTACCAGGCCGCCGACGATGACAATGTCTTCCATGAAATCGCCCAGTTTGGTTGCCGTATATAGGCATGTCGCGCGAACATGCTCGGTTTGTTCGCTGCTATATTCCTTTGCGCTTGATGGCTTTTCAGGCATCTTCACCCCACTTCAACAGCTCTTGGCGTAAGCGCTCGGCCGCTTCCTTTGCCCTCTCAGGGTGACCTAATAGATCCAGATACGCCTGAACGGGATGTACGCACCGAATGCTTTCCACCTCCGCAGCCCCCTGGAATACACCCTCATCATTTGGAACAACGAGCCATATATTTGCTCCGCGCGGATCTTCCCGAAAACCAATCAAATCGAAAAGTTCAGATGCAGGGCTAAATTGCAAGTAGAACGTAACGATACGGAAACCTGAAAATTTGTTGTACAGCCAGGCGGCACAAAGACCCGTGGCCGAATACGTCACTTTATTTTCCGAGAAAAGACTGGGAATCTTTTTCAGAATCTCATCACTCGAACGTGCGGCAATATGCCCCTTGATAATTTGGTGGTTGGAAAAGCTGTACCGCTCTTGCCACGAGTTTAACAAAAGATCCGGATCGGAGACACGCATCAATCCATCTTTGCTCCGGGTAACGAGCCCGTCTGCTTCTAAACGGGAGATAATGCGGCTGGTGAAGCCTTCGTCCATATTGGTTGCCTGGGCAATTTCCCGCTGACTCATTGATTTATTGGCATGCATCAAAAGCCATCTGGCAATGCGCGAACTTTTGGGGGCGAAAGCGTTTGAAGGACGTCCCGGGCTTTTAAAGCGATTAGGTCGACCGTCAATCAATATTCGCAAGTTAGGTGCAAGGATGTTCGCATTACCGGATAAGTCCAGCCAGGAAACACCGGCTTCTTCACAGAGTTTACGGCCTACATCCCCCATGAAAGGTACGGCAAGGAGAGGAATAACAGGCCCTTCAAAATTTTGTTCGGATTTGTTCAATGATTGGATTGCAGAGATAATTTGAGCGGCACTACCGTTCGCTTTGGATGCAACCATAAACTTAAAATTGCCGGCATGGATAAAACCATCTCTTTTTGCATCATCCCTGCCGGATTCGACCCGCACTTCATCTTTAGGAACTTTTAGCCAAACTCCCAAAAGATCAGAAACCTGCTGGATGCTCTTTTTTTCAGGAATCGACACCATGCTTGATTAAATACCAAGGCTTGATTGTTTTGTCAAGCACTATAGTTTAGTCAAGCTGTCCGATTGCAGTATCTCTCGTATGAAAAATTCTGATGATTGCTTGACTAAACTATACAGCTTGATTCATTAGTCAATTGTGCAGTTTTAGTGAAGTTTATTGATGACAACTTCAGTTCAAACCATTTTTTAGGCATTTGTATTGATACTCAATGATTTGCTTCCAATTAATAGACAAACCTAATTTTTTGATATTAAGTAATAAATCGCTCGATTTAGGTAATAGTACCCTAAAATTACTCGAGCTACTCGTCTGCTATGCCGATATAGGTGCCGTAATTTTTAAGAGCGGATACCATCTCATCCGGCGTAATCATGCCGGCGTCATAGATTACTGTGTTAATCTCCCGGAATCCTTTAAAACCGCTTGTTACCTTTTTGACGCCTTTCAACCCCTCCAGGGCTGATTTGCCGACACTGTATCATTGAACGTAAAATACGATTTTAGAATAAGACAGCTCCTTTGAGTGAACCGCTCCGGCCAAAGCCGCTCCGACAATCAACAAAGCCATCAATATTGCCATATATGCTTTCATGGTAAATTCTCCAGTTATTCAAACAGCTTCCGATATTTCCCGTAGCCTTCCTTTTCAAGGTCCGCCTTGGAAATGAACCGCAGGGCGGCCGAGTTAATACAGTAACGCAGACCCGTGGGCTCAGGCCCGTCGTTGAACAGGTGGCCCAGGTGCGAGTCGCCGTGCTTGCTGCGCACCTCGGTGCGCGCCATGAAAAAACTCCGGTCAGACTTTTGGGCAACATTCTCCGGAACCAGAGGCCGGGTGAAGCTCGGCCAGCCGGTTTTAGACTCGAACTTGTCCGTGGAGCTGAAGAGCGGTTCGCCCGAGACGATGTCCACGTAAAGGCCCGCTTCGTGGTTATTCCAGTATTCGTTGTTAAAGGGCGGCTCGGTGCCGTCCTGCCGCGCTACCTTGTACTGCATCGGTGTTAACCGCCGGCGCAGTTCATCGTCATCAGGCAGTGTGAACATGCCTCCGGTCTTTTTCATGCCGGTATCCATTTCCGGTGACATGCCGCCGCCCATCTCTTCTTTCATCGGGTCCGCGGTCATTCCGGTCTTTTTCATCTCATTCTTCATCTCGGAATTCATATCTTTCCATGCCTTTTCCAGGAACTGGTCCCGGCCGGATCCGGAGCGGTAAAAGTGGTAGCGGATCGGATTTTTTTTGTAGTAATCCTGGTGATACTCCTCTGCCGTGTAAAAGGGACCCAGAGCAAGGATATCGGTTACAATGGGCTTGTCGAAGTGACCCGTGGCCTCCAGGCGTTTCTTGGAGTCCTCGGCCAGGCGCTGCTCCTGCTCGTTGGCATAGAAGATGGCACTGCGGTACTGAGAGCCCCGGTCCACGAACTGGCCCCCGGCATCCGTGGGATCCACGTGCCGCCAAAACACTTCGAGCAGCTTCTCGTAGGTAATCTTGTCCGGATCGTAAACCACCTTGACGGCCTCAATGTGCCCGCTGCCGCCTGCGGAAACCTGACGGTAGGTAGGATTGGCCTGACGGCCGCCGGTATAGCCCGAGATGGCCTTGAGCACGCCGTCGATTTTTTCAAAATCAGATTCCGTGCACCAAAAACAGCCGCCGGCAAAGACAGCCGTCTGGGTCTTTTGGGATTTATCGTTCATCTTTCCCTCCATATTTCCATCCATGCTGCTAACCTGGTGGTAGCCCAATATGACCGCTACCAGGACGATGATCGTAATATTTAAGGTTTTCATGAGACACCTCCGCGTGTTGTAAGCTTGATTTAGTGTAATACGCATTCGGTCTTAGTAAAGACCGGCGGTCAATTTTTTATGTACTGAATATAAGACAGCAGGATGAAGGGCGTGTAAAGATACTGTAAAGATTTGGTAAAGATTTAAGAAAGGTCCATGGGGAGTTCGAACCAGATGCGGATCTTACTTTCGACCAGTTCGGCGCCGACCGTGCCGCCGTGGGCCTCGACCAGTTCCTTGACGATGGCCAAGCCGATGCCGGCACCGCCGTGTTGCCGGGAACGAGATTTTTCCCCGCGGTAAAAGCGCTCGAAAATGTAAGGCAAGTCCTCGGGGATAATCTCCCCGCTGTTGTTGATGTAAACGACCCGAACCTTCCGGGGACCGGGTTCAATCAGGATCTTTACTTCCCCGTTTGGGGGCGTGTAGCGGGCGGCGTTGTCGGTCAGGTTTCGCAGGACACGGACGATGCGGTCCCGGTCGGCCGGCACTGTCAACGGGCCCTCCGGAGCTTGAATGCTTATTGTAACGGATTTTTGGGTAAATGTGAGGGCAAAGGTCTCCAGGGCGGCGTTGACCGCCTCCTTCAGATCCATGGGATCGAGGTGCAAATTGCCGTAGGACGCATCAGCCCGGGCTAACTGCAGCACGTCCTCCACAAGCTGAGCCAGCCGCAGAGCCTCATCCTGAAGCAGGGCGAAAGTTTTGGACGAAGGGGGCAGCACGTCGTCATTGAGAGCTTCCAGGTATCCCCGGATGTTGGTCAGGGGGGTGCGAAGCTCGTGGGCCACGTCGATCATCAGGGTGCGCCGCAGGTTCTCGAGCTTCTCCAGGCTTGCGGACATGCGGTTAAAGGCCCGGGCGAGCTGGCCCACTTCATCTTCGGTGTCAGCCGGAACTCGGACGGCAAAGTTGCCTGCGGCGATTTCCCGGGAGATCGCGGTCATCCGGGTCAAGGGAGCGAGAACCCTGCGCATCATCACGAAACTGAGTATTACGGCGAGAATTACAGCCGCAAGGCAGGCCCAGAGCAGGTAGCGGTGCACGGCACTTATGAACATGTCATGGGCGGGCTCGGGCGAGATGTTGTACTTTTCCATGAGCGTGACAAAGTACCCCGCGGCCAGGGTATCGATGGAAAGCCACACAATCACCATAACAAAACCGATCACCGCCAAGTTGACGGCTAACAGCTTGATGATCAGATACCGTTTCATCGGGGGGGCTCCACGCGCTGCGATTGCCGGTCTGCAAACCGATACCCGACGCCGCGTACGGTCAGGATGTAACGGGGATCGGACGGTTCCGGTTCGATTTTCTGCCTAAGCTTTCCAATGTGAACGTCCACCACGCGGTCGATCACTACAGCTTCGCCCCGCGGATAGAGGTGGTTCAGCATTTCGTCCCGGGTGAAAATCCTGCCCGGAGCAGACATTAGAGCCTCTAATAGAGCGTACTCGTGGGGAGTAAGGGACACCGGCCGACCCTCCACGCTCAGCCTGCGCTTTTCCAGATCCAGGACCACGCCGGCGTGGGAGAGAAGCGTTTTTGCGCCGGCATCCGGACGGGGAGACCGCCTCAAAACGGCCTTGACGCGCGCCACCAGTTCCCGGGGACTGAAGGGTTTCACTACGTAGTCGTCGGCCCCCAAGGTAAGTCCGGCCACCCGGTCTATCTCTTCGCCCCGGGCCGTGAGCATGATGACCGGCACCTCGGATTTCTTTCGCAGGCGCCGACAGACCTCCCAGCCGTCCATTTTCGGGAGCATCAGGTCCAGGACCACCAGATCCGGCCGGTATTGCTCGGCCAAAGCCAAACCCGCTTCGCCGTCACCGGCCGTCACCGGCCGGAAGCCTTCACGCTCCAGGTAGAGAGCGATAAGATCCGCCGTGTTGCGGTCATCTTCGATAATCAGAACGATTTTTTCAGACACTTGGCTCATACGTTTCCCACGCCTTATTTACAGAGATCTATGATTTTTTTAGAGGTATATTCCCCCACATCGGCCAAGGCGTCATTAGCCAAAAACTGCCGGGCGTTATTGGAATAGAGGCAGGTGACCGAAGCCGGAAAATCATCATCGGCCATGTAAAAAATATAACACAGGGCAATTTTGGGCAGGGGGTAAACTACAAATACAAAATCACCGCCCACCCCGGCCGGAGCCGGTCGGCCCTTGAGACTTTCCATTATGCCGCCATGGTTTTTTTCGATATTCTCGACATAAGGTACCAGAATTTGCTGGGTGTGGGTAACAAAGGCCCCGGCATAGGGCATGCTGTCGGGGAAATCCTTGAAGGCTTTAAAAGGCTCCGGCACACAAAGTTCGCTTTGGGCGCCAAGGGCGTACAGCGAGAGCAGAATTCCGACCGGTCCGTCCTGTGGCTCTGTATCAAGCAAGATTCCATCCGGCCGAATCTCACATTTTGCGCCGAAAGCGTCAAATTCAAACCGCTCCCCGCTTTGCCGGGCAGGTAATTTCCGGGCCAGATCCGGCGACAGGTCCAGATAGAGTCTTTCGAGATTGCTGCGGACAATTCTGGCGTAATTATCAGTCATCAGTCAATTGCCACTCCTAAACGGGGTGGCTTAGTGACCCGGAAAGGGTCTTTTATATTTCTCACCCCGATGGAATAACAGCCAAAACTCAATTCCATTGGGCAGGCAGAGTACACAGAGCCGCAGAGATTTTTAATCAGAGCATTAAGCATCAAATTCTAACGGTGTAACAGATATAATCAGCGGCAGTTCAAGAAGCTTTTCAACAATTTTTTCGGAGATCGCGACATTGGTTTTGAGAAAAATGATATTCATTTTTCCGGTCTCTTCCTGGCCCACCTGCATCTGGTCAATGTTAACATTTAGTTTACCGAGCAGCGTCGAGAAACTTCCGATAGCTCCCGGCTTGTCAAGATTGTACACCAGCGCCAGGTGGCCCTGGGGAATCAACTCCAGCCGAAAATTGTTAATTTTTACCACGCGCGTCTGATTCTTGCCGAAAATGGTTCCGGATACCGTACTGGTCATTTCAGCCGTTACCACCCGGACGGTAACCAGGTTGATATACTCTTCGGAATCATCACTGGTTGTCTCTTTGATCTTTATCCCTCTTTCTTTTGCTAGAATCTGGGCATTGACGAAATTGACATCGTCCTTGACAACCGGCGCCAGCAACCCTCTCAACACCGCTATTGAAACCGGTGACAGATCAAGTTCTTTGAAATCTCCGCCATATTCAATGGAGACTTCCTCGACCGGCCCCTGCACCAACTGGGCCTGGAGACTGCCCATCTGATCAGCCAAAGTCAATAAGGGTTGCAGTTTTTTGAGAAGATCGCCGGTTACCGACGGGAAATTGACGGCATTCAAAATTGTGCCGTACTTGAGATAGTCTATGATCTGGCTGGCGACATCGACCGCCACCTTGGTCTGGGCTTCCTGGGTGGAAGCCCCCAGATGGGGTGTGCAAATCAGCCGATCATGCTCAACCAGTTTGCAAATGCCGGGGGGTTCAGTCTCGAAAACGTCCAACGCGGCACCGGCGACTTTTCCCGATTCCAAGGCATCGTGCAGATCATTCTCATCTACAATCCCGCCGCGGGCGCAGTTTATGATCATAACTCCATCTTTCATCTGCTCGAAAGCGTCCTTATTGATTAGTCCGTCGGTATCTTTTAACTTGGGAACATGGATGGTGATGTAATCGGATCGGCGGTATAATTCTTCCAGCAAGACACTTTCATAGCCTTCCTTTTCAATCTGCTCGGGCCTGACATAAGGATCGTGAACAATCACCCTCATCTTCAGCCCGCGTGCGCGATCGGCTACAATGGAACCGATTTTCCCGAAACCGATAATTCCGAGGATCTTATTGTATACCTCCCTGCCCTGCAGTTTCTTTTTGTCCCAGCGGCCGGCTTTTAAAGACGCGGTTCCTTCGGGGATATTGCGCGACAGAGCCATTATCATGCCAATCGCATGTTCGGCGGTTGTAATAATGTTGCCGCCGGGAGTATTCATAACAATAATACCGCGCTTGGTAGCCGCCGGTATGTCCACGTTATCAAGACCGATTCCGGCCCGGCCCACTACCTTAAGGCGTGTTGCCGCTTCCAGCAGATCCTCTGTAACCTTTGTAGCGCTGCGGATAACCAGAGCATCATAGTTGCCGATAATACTTTTAAGTTCTGCGGGAGACAGGCCGGTATTTACATCAACTTCAATGCCCTCCTCCTCTTCAAACATCTGAATGCCGGCTTCACCCAGATTGTCGCTGACCAGTACTTTCATGATATTCCTCCTAAAACCAAAAAGATGATATAATTTTTTCTTTTATTTGAATTCATCCCTAACTGCAAGACTTCGGCGAGCTCCCTTCGGTCTGAGCGTTCGACTGAGCTCACGCCGAAGTCTCATGGTCGAAGACAGTCGAGTCGCAGCGGAGAATTCAAATTTTAAATAAAAGGGCATTATAGATGTTTTTTGTTGACATTCAAGCCAAAAATCAAAATATTTGAAACCTGCACTGTTATCGGCAACAATTGTAGCCTTAACAGTTCAAAAAGCTGAATACGAGATCATCAATAAAAGGAGACCATAAAATGAGTTTTGACTCTAACATGACCAAAGAAGATGTTTTAAGAATCGTCAAAGAAAAAAGGGTTAGCTTCATCCAGTTCTGGTTCACAGACGTGCTGGGCATGCTGAAAAGCTTCGCTGTTACCGAGCCCGAACTGGAAATGGGAATGAGCGAGGGTATGGGTTTTGACGGGTCTTCCATCGAAGGCTTCGCCCGTATCGAAGAGAGCGATATGGTGGCCTTGCCGGACCCCAAGACCTTTCAGCTGCTGCCGTGGCGCCCGGAAGAAAGACCCGTGGCCCGCATGTTCTGTGATATCATCAACCCGGACCATACCCCTTATGAAGGTGATCCCCGTTATGTTCTCAAGCGCCTCTTAAATAAAATCGCAGAAAAAGGATACACTTTTTACGTCGGTCCCGAGCTTGAATATTTTTACTTCAAAAGCAAGGACAAACCCGAGGGACTGGATACGGGCGGATATTTTGACAGCCTGCCTCTGGATATGGCGTCTGATTTAAGACGCGAAACCATTTTCGCCTTGCAGTCCATGGGAATACAGGTCGAGTACAGCCATCATGAAGTGGCGCCCAGCCAGCATGAAATCGATTTAAGGTATGACGAAGCCCTCAGCATGTCTGACAAAACCATGACCTATAGGATCGTGGTCAAGGAGATCGCTCGCCAAAATGGTCATTACGCCACATTTATGCCCAAACCGATCTTTGGTGAGAACGGCAGCGGTATGCATGTGCATCAATCTCTTTTTCGGGGAGATGCAAATCTATTTTTTGACGGCGACGACCCCTACCATTTATCCAAAATCGCCAAAGGATATATTGCCGGAATTATGAAGCACGCCCGCGAGATCATCGCCGTGACCAATCAGTGGGTCAACTCTTACAAACGGCTGGTGCCGGGTTACGAGGCGCCCGTTTATATTTCCTGGGCGCGGCGGAACCGTTCGGCCATGGTCAGGGTTCCCATGTACAAACCGGGCAAGGAAGTTGCCACCCGCATAGAATTTCGCGCCCCTGATCCGGCCTGCAACCCTTATCTGGCGTTTGCCGTCATGCTGGCTGCCGGCCTCAAAGGCATCGAAAAAGAATATGAACTTCCCGACCCTGTCGAAGAGGACATCTACCAGATGTCCGCAAAAGATCGAAAGGCAAGGGGCATCGCCACCCTTCCGGACAATCTTTTTGAAGCCCTGATTGAGCTTGAAAAATCAGATTTGGTTAGAGAGGCTCTGGGGGATCATATTTTCAATAAGTTTATGGAAAACAAAAAGATCGAGTGGGACCGCTATCGGACCCATGTCAGCCAGTATGAGATAGAGAAATACATGCCCATCATGTAAGCAAAGTTAGGGAGGCGTCATCGATTCAAGTTTTTTTTGAAAAGCCGCGGCCTTTTCAAAATCGTTCAGGGC
>JABMQM010000179.1 GCA_013203195.1 Desulfobacteraceae bacterium
GAAAAAAGCAGATTCAACTATCATATAGGAAGTCTTGCATTTGGATTTTCAAAGAAATCGACTGATTCTATGGTCTATTTCCCCTCAAATACCTCCTTCAGTTTCTCCGATAATGTGGCAATCGAAAACGGCTTTTGGATAAAATCCTGAGCACCTGCATCCAAGATTTCCCGGGCTGGGCCATCAATTGAATAACCGCTGAAAACAATCACCTCATCGTTTATCTTATGGGTAATGTTATCTGAAAAATGGCCCCCCCTTCAGGGGAGTTTTTTGCCGCAATGGAACCTTTATGATCCTCGATAATGCCATGACAAAGGGAAAGTCCAATACCAATCCCCTTTTCTTTCTTTCTGGTATAAAAAGGATCAAATATATGCTCCATATCCTCTTTTAAAATACCGGGTCCTGTATCGGCTATTTTAATAATAATATTATCTTTCCTAAGATTAGAGTTGACAGTTATTTCTCTATCAGCAGATTTCCTGGTTTTCAAAACGTCCTTTGATTTAGAAGTTCCGTCCATAGCTTCAACGGCATTGCTGATTAAATTCATAAAGACCTGCCCTAACTGTTGAGGAGAAGCGGTTATATTTGGCATCTTTGATAACAGATTCAGGACAATTTTTGTATTGTTTGTCTTTAGATGATTCTTTAACAATGCCACCGTATCTTCAATAACACTATTGATATTCATGGGTTGCTTTTTTTCTTTTCCTGGACGGTTCAGGTCAAGAAGTTTTTTCACTATATTCCTGATACCTGTAAAGCCCCTCGTCACCAAATTGAGTTTCTCCAATAGTTTTTCATCCTGACCGTGGGATCTCTCAATTGAATAAAGAAGGGATGTGATTCCCTGTAATGGAGAATTTATCTCATGAGCGATAGTGGCCGCCAACTGGCCTGTAGCTGAAAGACGTTCAGAACGGAAAAGCTGGGCCTCTAAATGTTTTGCCACGGTTGTATCTCTAAAAATAGTCATCTTTGAAATGGAACCATCTTCATGAAATATTGGAGAATGGATAACAGTATACGAACGGTTGTTCTTTGGATTGACTATTTCTGTTTCAGCACTTTCACCTTGTTGCACTCCAGCATGGACACACCACGGACATTGTTCGTCTTTATCGAATAATGCTTTATGGCAAAGTTCAGCAGTGGCATCATGCCCTATCATTTTAATCATAGAGGGATTCATATAAGCGATATGAAAGTCAGATGAACAAATATACACTGAATCACTCATGGCCTCCATCATGGAACGATATTTTTCTTCGCTCTCACGCAGCATCTTTTCTGTCTTTATTCTTCCTGTCACTTCCTTTTTAAGCCGTCGATTCCAGAACAGAAAGAACACCAGAAATATTCCCATCATAGCAACCACATAAAGGACGATGCGCAGCATATCCTTCTTGGTGAACCCGATATTAATCGGCACCGCCAGCCATTTCTGTTTGATCCTCTCGCGCTCATCCGGGACAATAGAAGCAAACCCCTTATTTAGAATTTCAACCAATTCCGGCCAGTCTTTACGCACAGCAAACGAGATGGGATCATTTTTTTGAAAGATGTGTTTGTCAATTTTCAAGGAATCCATGTGGTAACCGTGCATTATCAAGGTGGCAGCATTCATCTCAACTATGGCGGCTTCGGCCTTTCTATCGAGTACGCTCTGGAGAACATCAACGGTCGTCTTTCCGGGGAACAGGGGGATTTCCGGGTGCTGTTGTTTTAACCGTTCGTGACTGGCCCATCCTTCATCAACAGAAGTCAGGCGGCCCTCAAGGTCTGCTAAACCACTGATAGCAGAGCTATCTGATCGGCTAATAATGACCCAGTCAATGTATAAATACGGATTGGTATAGCTAAGATGTTTCTCTCGCTCGAGAGTTTTAGCCACGCCGGGTAAAATGTCGACACCTCTTTTGGGAACCGTATCCATGACCTGTCGCCAGCTCAGGTTTGGGACCATCTTCATATTAAGGCCCAGCTTCTCATTTAAAATCCGGACATAATCAGATGATATACCTTGATACTGCCCCTTTTTATCAACGTACTCCATGGGGTGCCAATCTCGGGCAACACCTAGACGGATTTCAGGATGCTTCTTGATCCAGGTCTGCTCCTGTGGAGTAAGAGGAATTTTGTTTTTGTCAGCCATTAACTCTTGAGGAAAATATCCAAACCACCGAGAGAAAATGCTATTGAATGTTTCCGGAGGAATTGATGATAGGCCTTTATTGATAATAGAGACCAACTCGGGCCAGTCTTTACGGATCGAATAAACAATGTCTATAGGGTAATCGGTTGCTACATAACCGATTTTTATATGTCTGCCGAATTTCTTATAGTGATTCTGATATGAGGTTGTCGCAACAATGGCTGCATCGGCCTTGCCTTCAACCACCAACGTAATTGCATCTACTTCAGATGGTAACGCAATAACATTAATGGAGGGGTATTTACCAAGAAGGTTAAGATAAAACTGGTTTCCTTTGAGAATGGCAATGGATTTCCCTGCCAGATCATCCATTCCATCTATCTTTAACTTGCTATTGGCAGTAACTACAAAGGCGGGGAATGCAGAGACATAGGGTTTCGAAAAATTGAAAAATGGTTCTCTCTCTTTTGACGCTGCAGAAGTTGAAAGTCCATCAATTTTCAAATCCTTTGCCTGTTCAACAATTTCGGACCAGCGTCCCGTGACTATTTGTATGTTTGTGCCGGCCCGCTCATTAATGTGCTTTATCAAATCAACATCAAACCCTTCTGTCGTGCCATCGTCTTTTCTAATTACATGTGGTTCCCAACGATAGTTAGTGCCAAATCGTATAACCGGATGGGCTTGAATAAAGGCCTTTTCTTCTTCAGTCAGCGCTATTTTGCTGGTGGGAGGGGGCTGGCTTTGGACGGCAGACGTCCCCTGCTCTTGATCTGATAATGCGATGGACGAGAATAGACAGATACAAACAATTGAAAAAGTCATTCTGTAAAAACGGTGTTTCATCTCCATATGCCCCAGAACATAACGTGCATTAGTCCTAACCATGACACCAGCCCAAATAAGTGAAGGCTACCAGCATAAACCTGGAAAATGCCCCGATTTAAAATTACCCATTTTAACTAAATAATTCAAAACCGATAAAATGTCAAATCTGATTTAAAA
>JABMQM010000180.1 GCA_013203195.1 Desulfobacteraceae bacterium
CAATAGGCGCAACTTAAAACGTTCGTAAAAAGAAAATTTTTACTTTTTACGAAACCATCACCTGCTGAAGAAAGGAATAAAACATGAAAATTCATTCCTTGATGATTGCCGACCCAATTACCATAAATGAAAACGCCTCTATCAGAGAAGCCCTTGAAGTTATGAAAGTGAACTCTATCCGACATCTCCCTGTAGTGTCAAAGGGGAAGAGGCTAAAGGGTTTTGTTACCCTGGCTGACTTGAAGCAAGGCCTTATTCCATCAATGGTTGGAGATGTAACCCTGACCGATTTGATGATAAAGGACCCGATTGTGGTTGATCCTGATGATGATGTCGAAACTGCAGCCCGGATCATCTATAAACACAAAATCGGGGGTATGCCGGTGGTTAAAAACAACAAACTGGTCGGCATAATAACCGAAACAGATATCCTCAGGGCTTTTATAGACATGATGGGGCTTCTGACAGCCAGTTCACGTATTGATATGGTGATCGAAGACAAACCGGGCTTGTTTAGAAAAGTTCTGCAGATTATCCATGATAACGGCGGAGATATAATCAACGTAGGAATGCCGGCCCAGCATACAGACACACGGGTGTATTACTTTCGTCTGTCCGTCTGTGATACAGATATAATCAGAAAAGCCCTTGAAGAGGAAGGGTTCGAAGTTATCTCTGCAACTAATTAAGCTCTTTGGCGGCTTCTATGGCAAAGTAGGTCAAAATCAGGTCGGCCCCGGCCCGTTTGATTGCGGTGAGAGTCTCCATCATAACCTTCTTGCCGTCCAGCCATCCCTTTTCTGCGGCGGCTTTTATCATGGAATATTCACCGCTGACGTTATAAGCCGCGACCGGAAGATCGGTCTCTTCCCGTATCCGGCAGATGATGTCGAGATAGGCAAGAGCGGGTTTTACCATGATGATATCGGCACCTTCCTCAATATCCATGGTAACTTCCCGTATGGCTTCCAAGGCATTTGCAGGGTCCATCTGGTACGTTCGGCGATCCCCGAACTTGGGGGCAGAGTCTGCTGCATCACGAAACGGACCGTAATATGCAGAACAATACTTGGCTGCATATGAAAGAATAGGCAGGTTATTGAAATCATTTTCGTCAAGGATATTGCGAATTTCAGCAACACGACCGTCCATCATGTCAGAAGGGGCCACCATGTCGGCGCCCGCTTCGGCATGGGACAGGGCCGTTCTGGCAAGCAGGTCAAGGGAGGCGTCGTTGTCTATATTATGGCCGTCGATGACACCGCAATGGCCGTGATCCGTATACTGGCATAAACACACGTCGGTAATGACTGCCAAATCAGGGAGTTTTTCTTTTAAAGCTCTGGTTGCCTTTTGAACGATACCGTCTTTGGCATAGGCCCGGGTTGCAAGAGGATCCTTGTTGTGGGGTATCCCGAAGAGGATAACAGCCGGAACACCAAGTTCAAATGCTTCTTTGGAGGTTTTAACGAGGTTGTCGACAGATAGCTGATATTGTCCGGGCATCGATTCGATGGGATTTTTAACTCCTTTGCCGCTGATAGCAAAAAGCGGCAGGATCAAATCATCGACCGAAAGTTTTGTTTCGCGAATCATACGCCGGAACGCTTCATTTTGTCGCAAACGTCTGGGTCTGTAATCTGGGAAAATCATAGTAACTCCTGTTAGGATAATAACCGGTATTAAATCTTTGGAAGCTCATCTCGAATAAGATTGCTGATAAATGCCTCTGGCGACAAAAGTGCCTGTTTTGTAATAAAAAAACGATTCCTTCCGGTTTTATCTCTTAGCAGTTTAAGGCCGTATTCAAAATCGGCTGTAAGCTGTTTGTAAAAATTTTCGAGCTTTGCGTCTGAATTTTCAAACTGATCAATAATGAAATCGACGGCGTCTTCTTCCAAAACAATATTGATATCGTGGTTTTTAAAAAAATAGAGTTCTACATTTTTTATTTCATCATAATAAGATTTTATTTTATCAATGGCTTTCCCGACATCCATAATGTGTTTAGTATAGTATCCGGCCACGATATCAATACGTGCAGGTGTCAATGTCAGGCTGAACTTTTCAGTAAAGTTTTTTTTGTTTGAGTTCAAATATTCTTTAATAAATTCTTTTTCGGCGACACATAGCCTTTCAAAAGCTTGATTGAATTTGTCCAGGCTTGGCGATGTCAGCATTGTTTCAAGTTCGCGGTCAGGGTTTTCAATGAGTGCAGCCGTTACCGGGAGCTTTTTAATATCAGTTGAGGGCAGTCTCTTTTCAAAGTCAAGGAGCACATGTTCAACGGCGCTAACCAGGCCCCTGGCCCCTGTGTTTTCTTGAACGGCTTTTTTTGCTAAAAGACGCAGGGCCCTGTCTTCAAACTTTAGGTCAATACCATAAGCGGCGAAATCGAGTTTTTTACCAAGAATGACCGGGTTGCTGGGGTTTTTAAGAATTTCGTAAAGATTATCTTCCGAAAGCTTTTCAAAAATAGCCCGAACAGGTAGACGGCCGACAAACTCGGATTCAAATCCAAACTCTATCAAATCTTCCGACTTGACATGTTTAAGAAATTCAATATGGTCTTGGGCTTTTGTAATTTGAGCTCCAAAACCGATTTTTTGACTTGCAATCCGTTGCTTGACGATCTGGGCCAGATCTCCAAATGCACCGCTCATAATAAACAGGATTTTACTGGTATTTACTGTACGCTTTTCGCGCTTACCCGTTTTTCGAAAGCGTTCGATTTCTTGAATCATCGATATGGGGTCATGGGGAACTTTCAAGTCGATTTCCGTTTCTTCCATGGGCTTAAGCAGAGCGCGCTGAACGCCGGATCGTGATACGTCAACCCCGATGATGTTGCGATGGGATGCAATTTTATCGATTTCATCGATGTAAATAATACCGCATTGCGCCAGTTCGATATCGCCGTCTGCTTCTCGCACGAGATCCCGAACCAAATCTTCCACATCCCCGCCGACATAACCGGTTTCGCTGAATTTGGTTGCATCACCCTTGACAAAAGGAACGCGGATTTTGTTAGCGATTAGTTTGATAAGGTATGTTTTGCCAACTCCGGTGGGACCGAACATAAGTATATTGTTCTTAATATGGCCTACCATGTCATTTGCATCGTCAGGAGAGGATTCAGCGCGTTTTATCCTATTGAAATGTGTGCATATTTTTGTTGCCAGAATAGCTTTGGCGGAATCTTGTTGAACAATGTACTGGTCCAGATAGGCGATCAGATCTTCGGGTTTTAAATCAAAATTGATCTTTTTCTTTTTGGGCGAAGGCTCTGCGTTCTTTTCCGTGGCTATCTCCTGAGGCATCACCAGCGGCGATACTATTTTAACACTGCCACCGAACTTTTTTGATATAAAATCGCCTATTTCTTTTTCAATCTCTTTGGGGTCGGGTATTTTTTCGTAGTGTGCCTTCATAACGCTAAACTATAATCACGCCTTGCAAAAAAGCAACAGGGACATCGATGCTGGATGCTAGATACTGGCTATTCGAGAATGCTCTAATAAGGAAGTCCAAAAACATCCAGCCTTCGGCGAGCTCAGTCGAGTCGTATCCAGAAACCAGTCCTCCAGAGGCGGATAAATATCCAGAATCAGCCAATACTGGCAATAGTTTTTGTTGTAACGGCTTAGGTCGAGTACATAATTTTATGCAACTATAGGGTTTATGAAGTATCAAGAAGACTGTTGGGACAATAATTCACTGGCGCGGCTCAAGCGTTGAATCAGGGTGTGGGAAAAAACTTTATAAAAACGGAACTGAGTATCGGTGGCCATCTGCTCTATAATAGATGCGTTTATCTTCATCAAGATGGTATTGCTAAGTGTCTTGATAGTGGCAGTCCGTTTGGTTTTGCCCAGATACGCCATTTCGCCGAAGCAGTCACCCTGCTTCAATGCGGCCAGCTGCTTGCCTTGCTTTGTAACCACAACTTCGCCGGCAACAATTATATAGAAGCAGTCTTCTATTTCCCCTTCAGAGATTATGATTTCAGCGGCCTTGTATTTTAGCCACTGAGTGGTTTTGAGTACTTCAGTCAATTCGCTGGAAGA
Source organism: Desulfobacteraceae bacterium (assembly GCA_013203195.1). Lineage (GTDB taxonomy): Bacteria > Desulfobacterota > Desulfobacteria > Desulfobacterales > UBA11574 > Desulfatibia_A. Next base: position 4,068 of record JABMQM010000180.1, read on the forward strand.
AAAATCCTTGAAAAAAGCTATTTTTTTAAGGGCATTGAGTTTTTCTTGAGGATTGATCGCTTCGTCCAAAAACCTCAACTTATCGAATGAGGTAACCAACTCTGATGCTAACTGCCGCCCGGTCTGGTAACGTTCGGTCAAATCTTTTGCTAAAGCTCGCATGACGATACGTCCCAGGGCCGCAGG
>JABMQM010000181.1 GCA_013203195.1 Desulfobacteraceae bacterium
AAAGACCCCCGGCTACCCGATTCTACCGTTCTCTTCCTTCTCGAACAATATCCACTTTTTCTTGTGTCGTAATATTCGCTTTAATTGATGGGACATCTAAGGGTGAAGAAGCAACTTTTTCTGGAATCAATGCAAAAGTTCGGCCGTCTTTCCTTCGAATTAGTACTTTCCCGGTATTTTCAGCCTGTTCAAGAACTAAAGCGAGCTTTTGTCGGGCTTCTGAATATGTATAAACTTGCATTTTAGACCTCCATGGTTTCGACGTTGAGATTTTGAGCAGCTGTCTTTAGCTTTTGATCCAACGTCAATAGCGGTGCTTTATGTCTAATAGCACAATCCAAGAAATAGGCATCGTATGCATACATGTTAGCTTGTTTGGAAATTTTCAAAGCATTAACAAAGTCTGGTTTAATATAGCGAAGAGGGATACTATCAAAAATTACAAGACCCTTCTGGGCTTCATCAACTGTCAACCTGTTCTGTTTAAACATAGCTGAGAAGGCATTGCCAATTTCCCATGGAGTAGAACCAGGGCCAATGAGTGTATTTCCGGAAGTTAATTCAACAATTCTATTGCGTTCAGGTTCACCAACAATAACTGCAATCAGTGCAGATGTATCAATTACAATATCCATGTTTGCCTCCAACATAAACGATACTGACAATTGTACAACAGGGGTTTTGTTTGTCAAGTATTAAGAGGTAGAACGCCGCGGTTAAGTGGGCGGCAAAGAAGCGAGTGCTTCTATGGTCGGACCAAACTATCATATTGAATTGTCATTATAAACGCACCTTTTCGTTTTTTCCTTAGGTTGTATTCCTGAGCAGTACGGCCGGCGGTCAACTGTATGGTCTTGGGTAGTATATCTCGGCTACCGTCGTCCTGAACAAGCAAATGGATGTAATTCGATGTGACGGTGTAGTTCAATATCCGGGTTCCGAAGCGCTTTTTTGATTCAAACAGCCATCTTAACCACCGCTGTCTGTCCCTTGCGAATTTCAGCAAAAACTCCTTCTTGTGACATCGATGGGTTATGTGCCAAATCAGACCCGGTATGTAGTATCGGTTTGCCCTTGCCATAAGTATCAAAATTTATTCGATTGTCCTTAAAACCGTCTTTTTAGTATGGAAATCGTCACTCTAAGCCCTTAATGACCCCTCAAAATTATTATTTTATGTGTATTTTAAGCATATTATCTCGGTCCGACCCCAGAGGTTAATCTCGGTCAGACCCCAGAGGTATAACTGTCCCCCGAATGTTTTCTCGATCTCTATCGTTCCATACTCATGGTGGCGAATGGCCAATTCGGAATATCTTCAAAAGACGAATCAGCACTAAGACAAAAGAATTCATACTGCTGCTTACTATTGATAACCTGCGTCTCCGTGAAGAAGACTACCGCCCAAAGCGAATCGTTGTCATGGAAAACGGGACGAAACCCTTCCGAACTTTCGCGGCATTCCTCAAGCGTCATACATGTTAAGAAGTCTATGTACACGGCCACAACTAAACGAAAATCATTCGCAACGACGATATTATTGTATTTGTTGCATTTACTAGTTACTGAGGATTTCACGCGATCGAAAAAGTTGCTTGAACCACCTCGCTCGTAAGTGTACGATTCAAGCATCAACAATGCGGTATCATCTAACCAGTCTGGGGTTTTTCCCTGGATCGGTTTTTCGTATTCAAAGGCAAAACCATTTTGATTTAAAGTGTAGGCCAGGATAAACTCACGAAAAATGTGCCGTGCACCAGCATCCGTGTTTTCGTCGCGGTGATTTTCCGCAGCCCTCTTGGCATTTAGGATCGCCTTTCTCATCCGCCGTTGAGAGGCTGAATCAAAGTTCGGTAACATTTCTTTGATCGCAACGTCAATTGCAGAATTGGGGGAGTAAATAATGTCGCCATCTGGAGTCATTTTTCTATCCTCTTTCGCACTTCAAATCCTCTATCAATATCCCGCGAGGATGCGCAAGCCGCATAACGTTTGAGTTGAGCGACAGCTATTGGTCGTTGCACCTGCCAAGCAGGAACATTAAGGCAACCATGTTTCAAAATTAACAGTGCTTCTTGCTGTCCCTCTCGAACGATTTGTTGGACGAAGCCGCTACGCGACAAGCAAAAACGCCCCGAAT
>JABMQM010000182.1 GCA_013203195.1 Desulfobacteraceae bacterium
CGCCGATACGGCATCCTCTCTAATATCGAGCCCCAGAATTTTTCGTTTCATTTAATCCTTACTGATCACTTCTCACTGACAACTTTTCACGTTTAACTTCTTACGACGCCATCATATTTTATTCTGCCTGCCAGTGCAAGACCCTGCAACTCCATTTCCCCGTTTCGCCGCTTTTTTCCCTTTTTATCACAGCTGTAATTGTCATTTTCATCTTGTTTAGTTTGGCAACCGACTCGATTCGAAAAATGTCGCTGGAGGTTGTAATCAGGTCGGGAGCGATTTCAACATCACTGAGCCCGGGTACATTCTTATACCAATTAGGCTTTGCAAGGTCATGGATGTATACGTCATCAGAAACCTCCTGCCGGTATTCATATATTGCTTCGGCCAGACCTTCTTCTCCGGGCGGCAACAAGGCCTCGAGTACCGGGAGGTCTGCGGTATTGATATTTATTTTGCCTTCATAAGTAAAAGAGCTGCCAGAGGCAGCAGTCATGCCTTGGACGGTTATATATTTTGAGATTCCCGGTACCTGTTCGCTACCCCCATAGAGCTCCGAGGTAATACCTTTCACAAGCGCCAGTTCGCTGATATGGGGCAGGACGCCGTTTCGGCAGGCATAGGGAGGGTCAAGATCCCGATAATAGTCCGATTCAGCTCCACTCAATCCCGTAATGGCTTCGTCGTCTCCGGTATCCAGCCAATCTTTGAGCGAGTTGATAATAGTCTCCGGTTCGGTTTCTTCCAGGGACTCGTTGCCGGCAATCAAATTTGTTAGAAAACGGTCCCACAGCAACCTTTGGGGCTCATTAAATTCACGACCCTTAGGAAATTTAAGCAGACTGTTGACCTGAATTTTGCCAAGCTCATCACTGATGGTGAGTTCTACAGTCACATCTTTAAGGGGCATATCCTGCAAAACCTCCCTGACTTTGTCGGGATCGGCCCAGTCTTCCTGCAGCGAATCTGAGTCTGAATCGTATTTATCCTTGATCAGTATCGCTTTGGCGGCATTTGCCCCGGCGAATGCCGCCTGTAAAAGGGTAACACGGTCCCGGCTTGAGGCTGCGGAAAAAACCGTCGAACGCATTCTGCGGTTCATTTCCAGGGAAGTCACAATTAGGATTGCAGTGACGGCTAATGTCACCAGCAGCGCTATTCCGCGCTCATTTGCAATAAATTTTGCCAGCATACATTTCCCTTATTTTATCCCAGCTCGGACAAGCCCCGCACTGACAGCAATATCTTCAAAAAGCGGGGCAGCCGGAACCAAAAAAAATATTCATCACGAAATCACGAAAACACGAAAAACAAATTTAAATCATAATTAAATTTCGTGCTTTTCTTCTTTCGTGTTTTCGTGATTATTATAAAAGTTTTGCCACAAAAAGCAAAAAAATTACAACTAAGGGACTAAAAACTGCATGAATGGTTCAAAAAAGTAATAGCACCGGTTTCCAAAAAAATAAGGGCAAACCATCTACTTGGTCCGCCCCTATAAAGCATCATGAATGATCATTTCCCATTTTCAGTGAGAAATGCAGTTGATCAAAATAAGATTCGTAAAAAATAGTGACTACAGTTATTTCGTACCAGCAAGATTAAGACGACTTATAGCTCTTTCCAGGGCTATTTGGGCCCTTAAAAAATCGATATCTTCAGCTTTTTCCTGGGCCAAACGCTCCTGGGCGCGCTGCTGGGCGTCTTTGGCACGCGCCACGTCAATATCGCGCCGCCTTTCAGCCGACTCTGCCAGTACTGTCACCTTGTCAGGCAGCGCTTCCGCAAACCCGCCGCTTACAAAAACGAATCTTTCTTTTCCGTTTGCATCCGTATAGCGAACCGTACCCGTTTTAAGGGTGGTCAGAAAGGGGGTGTGGCCGATAAGCACGCCAAATTCCCCGATAACGCCGGGTGCCACTACAATTTCAACTTCTTCGTCAACCACATATTTTTCAGGGGTAACGACTTCTAATTTAATCTTTTCAGCCATAGTATAACCTTATTATCTTTTAAGAAGACTAAGCTTCAGCCATTACTCCGGCTTTCTCCAGCACCTCTTCAATGCCCCCGACCATATAAAACGCCTGCTCCGGGATATCGTCGTGTTTGCCGTCACAAATCTCTTTGAAGGCGCGGACAGTATCTTCAATTTTAACGTAGCTGCCGCTTTTGCCCGTAAAAGCTTCGGCAACATGGAAGGGCTGGGACAGAAAACGCTGAATTCTGCGCGCGCGTCCCACGGTTACCTTATCTTCGTCTGCCAATTCTTCCATACCCAAAATAGCTATAATATCCTGGAGTTCCTTGTATTTTTGCAGGATCATTTGTACCTGGCGCGCGACCATATAGTGTTCATCCCCTATATAAGCTGCATCAAGAATACGCGAACTTGAATCCAGAGGGTCCACCGCCGGGTAAATTCCGAGCTCAACGATCTGGCGTGACAGAACAACGGTACCGTCAAGGTGGGCAAAGGTTGTTGCCGGAGCCGGGTCGGTCAAGTCGTCGGCCGGTACGTATACGCACTGAACCGCCGTAATCGAGCCTTTGTCCGTTGATGTAATCCGTTCCTGGAGGGTACCCAGGTCAACAGCCAGTGTCGGCTGGTAACCAACCGCAGAAGGCATGCGGCCCAGCAGAGCGGAAACTTCCGATCCGGCCTGGGTAAAACGGAAGATGTTATCAATAAAAATCAGAACGTCCTGTCCTTCCACATCCCTAAAATATTCAGCGGCCGTGAGGGCGGAAAGTGCCACACGCGCACGGGCGCCGGGAGGCTCCGTCATCTGACCGTAAATCAAAGCTGCCTTGGGCAGAACTCCGGAATCCTTCATCTCATGGTAGAGGTCGTTACCTTCACGGGTGCGTTCCCCCACACCGGCGAACACGGAGATACCACCGTGCTGCATGGCGATGTTATGCACCATTTCCATCATGATAACGGTTTTGCCGACGCCGGCGCCGCCAAACATGCCCATTTTGCCGCCCCGGGGAAACGGTACCAGCAGATCGATAACCTTGACACCGGTTTCAAGCACACGTACGGTAACGTCCTGCTCGGTAAATTTCGGTGCTTGACGGTGAATCGGCATCATTTTTTCCTGGCTTACCGGACCGAGACCGTCCACCGGTCTGCCGACGACGTTGAGAACGCGGCCCAGGCCGGCTTCGCCCACCGGCATCATGATCGGCTTACCCGTGTCTGTTACTTCCTGTCCCCGAACCAGACCGTCGGTTACATCCATGGCGATGGTGCGAACCACATTGTCACCCAAATGCTGAGCAACCTCGACAACAAGATTGCCCGGCTCATCGTTGATGGCGGGGTTGCTGATCGTCAATGCCGTATAAATAGTCGGCAGATTGCCCTGTTCAAACTCCACATCGACAACAGGCCCCATAACCTGCGTGATCTTACCTATATTTTCTCCCATCTAAAGACCTCCTATATAAATGCGGTATTTTATTTTAATTTAACCTTTGAGAGCCTCGGCACCACCGACGATATCCATAAGTTCGGCGGTAATGGCCGCCTGTCGAGCCTTATTGTACACCAGTGTCAGGTTTCCGATTATGTCTTTGCAGGCAGTGGTGGCGTTATTCATTGCAGCCATGCGTGCCGCATGCTCACTGGTTGACGTCTCCAGCAAAGCACTGTAAAGCTGGACATAAACGTTCCTGGGAAGCAAATCGCCCAGCAGCTCAGGGGCAGACGGCTCACAAATATGCTCCGCCAAATACGGTTTTTCCTCTTGTTCAGATTCAGCCTCTGTCGATGCAATGGGCATGATCGGGAGCATCTGACTTAATACCGGAGTCTGTCTTGCCATGCTGACAAATTCAGCATATACAATATGGACCTCATCATAGGTCTTGTTGAGAAAACCCTCGATAAGCGCTTGCCCGGCGGTTGAAGCTATGTTGAACCCGAAACTGCCTCCAACGACTCCCAGATACTCGCTTTGGAATTCAAGCCCTTGTTTACGGCACCAGTCGCGGCCCTTCTTACCAAAATTCGTAACCGAAACATCGATGTGTTGCTCATTTTTTGCTTTAATGAACTGCCTGGCTCTGGCAATAAGGTTTGTATTGAAACCACCGCACAAACCGCGGTCAGAAGTACACAAAACCAGATGTACCTTTTTGACCTCCTCGCGCGCCTCCAGCAAGGGGTTGGTCTCCTCGCCGGCTTTTTCCGCCAGACTTTCCAAAACTTCGGCAAACTTGCCCGCATATGGGCGAAAACCTTCCATCCTTGACTGGGCTCCGCGCAGCTTGGAAGCTGCGACCATATTCATGGCCTTGGTAATCTGCTGGGTTTTTTTAACCCCTACTATCTTTAGTTTTATATCCTTTAACGTCGCCATATACTTAAAACCTTATATTTAAAGTTATTTATTGATTGGCTGTCTGTAATTCAACCATTAACCCATCAATCAACAAATGACGATTTACTGACTAAATGGTGTCTTTGAATTCCGCGTCGTAAGCTTCCAGGGCCTCGGTCATCTGCTTTTCGATTTCCTCGGTAAATTCCTGCTTCTCCTTAAGGCCTTCAAAAATCTGCGGATATCTGTCTTCCAGAAACGGGTACAGCCCGGCCTCATATTTGGCCAGCACATCCACCGGGTATTTGTCGAGAAAACCTTTGGTTCCGGCAAACAGAAGGGATACCTGCTTTTCCATGCTCAGCGGTTGATACTGGGGTTGCTTTAGAATTTCGACCAGTCGCGCGCCGCGTGTCAATTGCTGCTGGGTGGCTTTATCCAGGTCACTGCCAAAGGCGGCAAAGGCTTCAAGCTCACGATATTGGGCCATATCGAGGCGCAGAGTACCGGCCACCTGCTTCATGGCCTTGACCTGGGCGGCGCCCCCGACGCGGGAAACCGACAGTCCCACATTAATCGCCGGACGAACACCGGCAAAGAAAAGAGCGGGCTCAAGATAAATCTGGCCGTCGGTAATCGAAATAACATTGGTCGGAATATAGGCGGACACGTCGCCGGCCTGGGTTTCAATAATCGGCAGGGCCGTCAAAGAGCCGGCGCCAAGTTCATCGTTCAGTTTGGAAGAACGTTCAAGCAGGCGCGAATGGTTGTAAAAAATGTCGCCCGGATAGGCTTCACGACCGGGCGGACGTCTCAAGAGGAGGGAAACCTGCCGGTAGGCCGCCGCCTGTTTGGAAAGGTCGTCATAGATAATCAGCGCGTGCATTTTGTTGTCCCGGAAATATTCGCCCATGGCACATCCGGCGTAGGGGGCAACATACTGCAATGTGGCCGGATCACTGGCACATGCGGCTATGATGGTCGTATATTCCATGGCACCTTCTTTTTCCAGAATTGCATGGACCTGAGCAACCGTAGACTTTTTCTGGCCGGTGGCCACGTAAATGCAGTAAATGTCCGTCTCCTTCTGGGCTAAAATGGCATCAACGGCCACCGCGGTTTTACCGATCTGACGGTCACCGATGATCAGCTCGCGCTGTCCCCGTCCCACCGGCGTCATGGAGTCAATGGCCTTTAAACCGGTATAACAAGGTTCGTGTACACTTTTGCGGTCAATAACACCGGGTGCAACCATTTCGACCCTGCTGAATTCTGTGGCCTCGACGGGCCCTTTGCCGTCCAGCGGTTCACCCATTGCCGAAAGAACGCGGCCCAGCACAGCCTTCCCTACCGGAACCTGAGCGATATTGCGCGTGCGTTTGACAATATCTCCCTCTTTGATGTGAATGTCCTCGCCCATGATGGCAATACCGACATTATCCTCTTCGAGGTTCAATACGAGCCCCAGAATGCCGCCTGAAAATTCAACCAGCTCCAGGGCCATGACCTTTTCCAGGCCATATACTCTGGCAATACCATCACCCACCGACAAGACCGTCCCAGTTTCGCTCAACTCGACTTTCTTGTCGTAATCCGTAATCTGCTCTTTGATAATTTGACTTATTTCTTCAGCTTTTAGTTCCATTATACACTCTCACCCCTTTTTAATGATTCCCTCATGTTGAG
>JABMQM010000183.1 GCA_013203195.1 Desulfobacteraceae bacterium
AAATTGAAAAACGAGCAAATTTTCAGCTTGTTACACGGCCCCAGCTAAATATTTTAACTTACAGATTATATCCTTCTGATTTAAAAGAAAAATTTCTCAAAGGCGATACCGAGCAGCAAATCACAATTAACGAAAAGGTAAATACTATCAACCACGAGGTGCAGCGCCTGCAAAGGGAAGCCGGCCATAGTTTTGTTTCCAGAACAACATTACAAACCGAAGATTTTCCGGGGCATGATATTGTGGTGCTGCGCTGCGTCATCATGAATCCCATGACGAACATTGAGATTCTGCGGAACATCCTCGATGAACAGGAAGAAATCTACCAACAAGCCTTTCCACGACTAGACCCTTCAAACCTGAAAAACCCGGTCATCTGAATCAGGTTAAAACAATGGCTCTGCAAAAAGACCATTGATGGATGGACACTATCTAGCGGGTAGTCTGAATTTGATCTGTAAGGGGTTGTGATCGGAAGTTGTCACTGCAGTAGATATCGCTTCAAGGGGTTCCAGTCCTCGATAATAGATATGGTCGACATTATGGCCCAAGACCAGACTTCGATTGTTATCCTTAAACGTTACTGCCTTTAGATTCAGGTGCCCGGCCGAGGCATCAATGACAGCCATGCGCTTATCGCTCCAGGTGTTGAAATCACCGTTAACAATTAGCGGTCCCGGATGCTTAGACAGTATGCGCTCCATCTGCCGCACTTGGGCGCTAAATTGTGAAACAGACATGGTATAATTGATTAAGTGGAGATTGGCGACCAGCAGAAATTGATCCCCGCCGGATAGAGGATACATGGTAATCAAAATGGTTTTCGGTATTCTGATCAGCGGTTCTTTCTTCTGGAAAGTGCATACAAAGCTCGGTTCAATTTTCGAAGCGGTCAGCACACCGGCTTTTATATTTCTATATTCAAAGGCAATGGACATATCCCAGTTGTAGTGCTTTTTTTGTAACATGCTGCGAAATTCCTCTGTAAGATATGCCTCTTGAATGATGAGCAAATCTTTTTCGCTGCAAAAACGTAGAAAATCAGACGTCCCGTCGCTTCTCGTTCCTTTCAGCACATTCCAAACCAAAAGACTGAAGCCGCCTGCATCGAGCTTGGCGGCCTGTTCTGAGGTTGAAGCCCTATGTTCCACTAATCGGTCAGGATCACAGCCATTGACTGTATGAACGGCATTAATATTGCCTCGTTGGCTCATTACAGAATGCCGGTCCGGGATATTGATACATCCGGAGAGTGTCAACAGCACCGGTATTGCAACAGCAACAATCAGTTTGCGCATTATGGCTCCATCGTCTATCCCGAATATCTGATGAATGACGAGGTCTGAGATTATAATATTTATGATGAGTTATAAGCCTAAACTCCTAAAGAAACAATAAAGAATTATAGCCATCAAGATTTGCTTATCCGGTTGCCAAGTTGCACCGAAAGTTTTATGAATTGCAATAGCAAGGAAAGCACAAAACTTTCTCTATTACTAATAAATTGGATAATAATCATGCCAAGATTACTTTTGCACCAAGGCATTGCTTTTTTGCTTGTTGTGGCTATTGTATTAACTCCTCTGGGAAGTCAGGCTGATACAGAATTGGAGATAAAGCACCTGTTTGAGTATATTCAAAATTCCACTTGTATCTTCGTTCGCAACGGGAAGAAATACAATGCCCGGGAGACGCTGGCACACATTCAGAAAAAGTATGAATATGCAAAACTCCGGATAACGTCAGCCGAAGACTTTATCAAATACACGGTAACAAAAAGCAGCCTGTCCGGCCAACCCTATCAGGTACTTTGTGATGAACGGAAAATTTTAAGTGCTGAGTGGTTCATGGCAGAACTTAAAAGGTTCAGGGGAAAAAATCTTAAGTAGTTCGAGAACCGGGGAGTTTTCGCTGTTAAATCCCTCTATGAATAATCGTATCTTAGGTCAAATGAACGTATATAAAGTTTCCTAAAGAAATTGCCGCGGCAAATAATGTGATGCAGTGCTCCGGACGCGTCTATTCTTGCTTTTCTCGGCATAATAACAATCTATATCATAGCCGACGCCAAAAAAAGTTGAATTGTATAACCCAAAGTTCCAGGAAGAAATATACCAACAGGCCTTCCCGCGGAATTAACCCAAGTGTATTACAACTCTTGCACGCCCTATTTTTTGGGGCTAACAACAGATTTGGGCGATTTATACATCTCTTTGATTTTATAATACAAATCATACAGACGGACGGCGATGATCGCCGTGATCAACCTGGGCACCCACAGCCAGAAGGCACTGAGTCCTAACGGTAGAAACAGCGCCGGATCCTCGACCATGGAATGATTAATCCCGATGGAAAAATGGAGCCTTTCAAGTTCTCTGGCGGTAAGATTTCCTTCTTTGGCTTCTTCCACTATCACCGCGCCTCCATAAGCAACCCCGAATACGGTTGCCGTCATCCACAATATGCCGACTTTTTGATCCAGACCCATGGTCTTTAATAGAGGAGTCAATATCTTAACGATATGAGGAATCAGGTTGAAGCTTTTCATGGTTTCAAGAATTATCATTAACACCATGATGATAACGAAAATCTTGAAGCTAAGATGCAGCATCGCTACAAACCAGCTTTTCAGTATAATCAGCAACTGCGGATGGGCTGCAACCGATGCGCCTATTGGGGCAGGCCCCGCCGAATCCGGTTTGAGAAAAAAAGAGATCGCCTTTACAGTCACGATAGAAGCTGTCAGGCGCACAAGGGTGGCTCTAACCGGATTCAAGCCCGACTTTCCCTGAATAACCCCTTCTTGTATTAGATTATGGGAAATGAGTACAAAATTAGCGACAAGCGTCATCTGGACAATGGTAAGAGGAAGCATGGCCATAACGGCGATACATCCGTATATTCCGGTCAGCATACCGACAATAAGCGGCAGGGCGGCCACCGGCGGCAGGTCCAGCAGGTTCATGCCGGGTCTTAAAAGAAAATCTATTTTATATAACCAGCCGCTGTATTCAAGCAGAGCGGTCAAGAAAGATATGGGTACAAGGATTTGGAGCATCCAGATAAACCCGCTCCAGCCCTTTTTTATACCGGCCTTCAGGCTGTGCTTAACTGTGCGTTGAATGTTTTGCATTTCATCACTGCTTCGGACTGCAGGCAATGCCGTCCGATACAAGATGCTTAAGCCTTTGCTGCAGAACCCTGTAAGAAAAAAACCGTTTTGCTATTTCGTAGTTTTTCTCTACCATGGCCTGGCGGCGTTGCGGATTCTCTAGTACCTCCCGTGTCTGACGTACAGCCTCCTCGGACACATACCCATCGATCTCAATCACATCAAAGCCCTTGGGCTGGATATCAAATGAATAAATTGAATAATTGTTTACAATTATCGGTTTTTTAAAATATATGGCTTCAAGAAAGGCATTCCCAAACCCTTCAAAATTAGATGGATAGGTTACCAGGTCGGCATGGGGATAAATATCATCCAAGGTGTAGATTTTTTTTCCTTGTTTAGTACGGTCTCTGCCTTCATTGACAATGCCCGACGCAAACACCGTATTAACCTTCAAAAGACTGGAATATTCCTTGACCCTCTCTTCATAATCGTAACCTTCATCCCCGGAAGCATGGGAAATAACCAGCCTGGCTTTCTTGCCCAGCCTGTGCACAATTTCGATGGCATGTTCAATCCCTTTGCGCTTTACAATCCTGGTCGGCTGCAGGATTAACAGCTCGTCTTTCTCAAGACCGAGAGAATGTCGCACATCGGAAGCATAATCATCAACCGGTGGCGGCGGGTTTTCAAAATCCATGACATTCGGGATAGTAGTTGACGAAATACCGGTCCTGAGGCTTAATTGATTGCCAGCCGAAGAGTTGATAACCACATGCTTCATTGACGTCAAATGGGGCGGAAACGCCATATTCAGATATTCCCAGACCGCATTAGTGAGAAAATGCTGGCGCTCCCAGAAAAAATCGTGATGGTGGGCTATTGCCGGCATTCCTGTTTCAGATATCACCTCTGTAATGGCTATACCGAGGGGGATATTCAACGGAATCGTCAGCGAATTTTCCGGCACTAAAAGTTCTATATTAAATTTTTCGATAAATCTGTAAAGTTCGTCTTTTAACTTTTCTGTAAGCTCATAAATTTTTTGCGTAATGCGTCGCTCGCGCTTGCGGACACCAAAGCAGTTTTCGTAAATATCTCGAATTTCAGGATGGCGAAAATACGCTTCCTCTACCAGATAGGAACGATCTTTAGGGCGGTCGAGTATTCCGGCAAAGTAATAGCATCTACCCCCATTTTTTTCAAAAACATCAGCCCATTTCGCGGCCTCGAGGGAAACACCGTCGGTACCCGCAAGACGTGTTGCAATAAATCCGATATTGTGTTTCTGACCGCAGACTTCACAGTGACTCATCTTTCGCTCCTTGTTTGCGAGACCTTTGAAAAACGCCGCATTTTTTGCAGGCCCAAAAAAAAACGTTTTCCCTTAATCTCGGCATGAGGGGAAAAACGCTTTAATGTTCTATCCAAAATTGCCCTGCCACTAAATCAGGTGGAACATTTTCAGGCAAACCGGCTCGCTTACTATTTCTCGCTGACAAACTGCAGCTTGACCGAACCGATCTCGATTTGATCGAAATCTTTAAGAGTGACAGACTCTTTTACAGTCGCACCGTTAACTTTCGGTTTGGTCATACCACCCACATAACTTAATGAATATCCTTGGGGTCTCTTGCTGATGGTTGCAGCGGTCGCCCCCATCATGAGGCCGCCCACCACAATGTCGGAAGTGGAACTCTTCCCTATTTTGGTAAGCTTCTTAACAAGCTTTATTTCCCCCTCACCGCCGGCCAGATATGACAGCATACCTACCGGTTCCTTGGCCTCCGCCTTTGCAGCCTTGGGTATGGCCTGGGCCAGCATATCCCGATATTTGTCCGTATCCATAACCATGGTCTGGTCCATGTCGCCGCCAAGTTCATCCGGTTTTTGCTCACCTTCATCGTAAGCAAAGATCAGGGTATGTTTGCCGATAAGGATGTTGTCACCCTCTTTAAGCCAGTGAGATGAAACAAGCTCTTTGTTTACAAAGGAACCGTTTTTGCTTTGCAGGTCCGTTAGTAAAAACCCTTCCCCCACGGAGTCTATCTTGGCATGATGCCCGGAAACGGCCAGGTTCTCGATCGGCACATTGTTACTTGCCTTCCGACCTATCGTAATAGACTGCCCCTCTTCAATGCGATAAGTAGCGATGGTGTTATCTTTGAATGTAAGTGTCAAAGTCGGCATTGCAGTACCCTCATTTTTAATGAAATATTTTTTTCATAATCCGTGAAATCATTCCCATGATTCCACCTTTTGCATTATCAGCATTTATTTTTATTACGATAACGGTTATATTGTCATGTCCACCACGCTCATTGGCTAAATCTACAAGTGTCTGACAGGCCTTTACAGGCGGTTCTGCTTTGACAATATCGAGAATTTCTTCAGGAGAAACCAGGTCGCTAAGGCCATCGGAACTGATGGTCAGAATGTCGCCTTCAAAACATTGGATTTCACAGACATCAGCTTCTACCGCGGCTTCAATCCCCATGCCCCTGGTGAGCATGTGTTGCAACCGCTTGTCCAGTTTCTGGGCCATTTCAGGATTGATCGCCATCTGCTCTGATATCACGTTGTGGGTCACGGAGAGTAGTTCGATGCCTCCGTCATGCACCAGGTATATTGGGCTGTCACCCACATTGGCCAAAATCATAGTATCGCCTGTAAAGAAGGCCGCCGATACGGTGGAACCCATCCCTTTATAGTCTTCATTACTTTGTGCCACCTGGTGGACACCTTGGTTGGCCAGGTTGATACTGGAAAGCAGCCGGTTGGCCTCTTTGGAAAGGGTTTCGTCGGGGTCCTCCATCTCTTCGACATCGCCCTCCTCTTTGAAGCGCTTCATGTAATCCCGTATGGTATCTACCACCAGCGCACTGGCCACTTCACCGGCCAAGTGTCCACCCATGCCGTCGGCCACCATGTAAAGCTTCAGGTCATCATCAAGATAGAAAGAATCTTCGTTTCCTGTCCTTTTTTGACCAACATCAGTAATTCCTGCAGATTCTATGGCAATCATGATTGATACTGTAGGGCTCGACTCTTTATCTGGATATAAAAAAACCGTGCTTATCGAAGAGCTCGATAAACTCTCTGTTTATCATTGAAACTTTTGGCAATTCATTAACCTATTAAGATTAGGTGCCTTATATAACAAAAATACTGTTGGGTCAAGTATTTCGTTGCCGGGCGCAGCTATACCACCAACAACCGTCTTTGAGATCTGTAAAGCCGCCGCCGGATGATTTCGCTTTGATTATTCCGATTTCTTTTTAGCCATCACAGCATCGATCTTTTTCCCAAGCGCTCTTAGATGGCCGCACAACTGGGACGCTGCTTGATAACGCTTTGCGCGGTCCTTTGCCAGGGTATTGTCGATGATGGTTACAAGCGGTTTTACAATTTTGGGGTTGAATTTTCTCGGGTCCGGATGAGGAACATTCATTATCTGGTTCATCAGGGCCATAGGGTTTTCGCCGTGAAAAGGGAGTTCGCCGGTCAGCAGCTGAAACAGCATGACCCCGACTGAAAAAATATCCGATCTTCCATCGACCTTGTCACCGGCAAACTGTTCCGGTGACATGTAGTAGGGGGTCCCCTTGACTACGCCGGTCTGGGTCTGGGAGGTTGCCGCGATCCTGGCAATGCCAAAATCGGTAATTTTTACAACACCCGATTTCAAAAGCATTATATTGGCCGGTTTGATGTCGCGATGAACGATCCCTATCTTGTGAGCATAATCCAGCGCATCGCTGATGTCAGCGATATAGTCAATAACTTTACGCATGGGCAGGAGTTTATCTTTTTTGGTATATTTATCCAGGTCTTCACCTTCTAAAAATTCCATGGCGATGTAGGCCAAATCCTGCTCATCACCGGCATCGTAAATGGTTACGATATTGGGATGCGAGAGGGTCCCGGCACTTTCAGCCTCCCGGAAGAACGCCTCTTTCATCTTCTCGGCATCTTCGGGCTCGAAGTCATCGCTAAACCGTACAGTCTTTATGGCGGTGGTCCTGTTAATGCGCGGGTCCTGGCCCAGGTAGACAATACCCATGGCACCTTTGCCCAGTTGTTTGAGCACTTCATACCTGCCCAGGGTCGGGCGGGTACCGGTAGTGCCGGACAAAAGTTCGTCTCCTGGAGATCCGCCCAGGAAACCGTCGCCGAATATCATGGTCTCGCTGGTCTGAACCAACTTCTTTTTGCGTTCAGCCACGTCCTTGAATTTGGCATCATGTTCTTCAATATATTCAAAAACGGAAGCCGCTTTATTAAATTGCCGTTTTCTTTCGTAGTCCAAGGCGAGGTTGTAAAGAACAGCCTTCATTTCGTCGTCCACCGGTACCCGGCGCAGCTTGTCAAAGGCCATGTCCAGCATCCCCTGGCTTTGAAATGAAAGTCCCAGCATTCGGTTTGTTTCAGCTGATTCGCCTTCCACTTTCTCTTTACGGGTTTCGGTTACAAAGTATTTTATACTGACCACACCAATGTACCCCAATACAAGTTGCAGGAGGGGATAAGTAATCCATACCCAAAGGCCGCCTGAAACAAATAAATAAGTCGATCCCCCGGTAAGGGCAATCAGCATAATAAAAAAAACAAGACCCGCAAGCCCGGCTTTTAATCTCGGCAAAACAAAGGTGATTATCAGCCCTAAAACAAGTATCATCAAAAGCTCTGCGGATGACCCCCAGGAAGGCTGTTGAATAAACTTTTTATTAAGGATGGACCAGACGATGTTAGCAGTGAGTTCCCCAACAGGCATGGTCGGATCGGTGGGTGTGCTGAGCGGATTCATGATACCCGATGCAGATGCGCTTACCAAAACCAGCTTGTTTTTAAAGACACTCCCAGGAA
Organism: Desulfobacteraceae bacterium; assembly: GCA_013203195.1. GTDB lineage: Bacteria > Desulfobacterota > Desulfobacteria > Desulfobacterales > UBA11574 > Desulfatibia_A. Next base: position 7,979 of record JABMQM010000183.1, read on the forward strand.
CCTTGTCATTGATGACGTCAAAAAAAGAATAACTCTTAAAAGATCCGCGGGGACCTTTGAAGCTGATCATCATCTCAGTACCCCAGTTAGTCGGAATCTCCAGGCTGCCCAGATAAACGGCCGAACCTAAAACAGCCCGTATTTTGCTGTTCGGGAGGTTAAGATACTCGGCGGCCAGTTTTACGGTGTATGCCGGGATGTAAAGCCCGCGATATTCGTATAAAAGCCGCTCACGCCTGGCTGTTCCGTCCATGTCATAACCCAGGTTTATGTGGCCGATTCCTGTAGCTGTTTTGAAAAAGGCATCAATGGGCAGGGTTATCTCATCAGCCATGGGAACATCCAGCCCTTCGGGATTACTAACCATCTGGATGGACTGATCTATAAGACTCTTGTTGGTTTCGGCCGGGCCCTTAACACCCGCCGCCGATGCTTTGAAAAAGACAGGGAGAATGACTTTGCCGGCGGCCTGCAGCGAGTCGGTCAGTTTTTTATCGTTATCCAGTTTTTCTTGGGCACTCTGCATGGCTTGGAGAAATATTTGTCCCTTTTGGCCGGCCTGGTCCAAAACAGTTTTAGAAAAAAGAGCCTCCATGTC
>JABMQM010000184.1 GCA_013203195.1 Desulfobacteraceae bacterium
ATGGGGTTGAGAATCGGCGAAGCCACCACAAAAGACATGACCGCTCCAAATGGGACCTTTGCTTTTAACAACCCAACGGTCATCGGGATGGTGGAACAGGCACAAAATGGGGTCAAACCACCCACCAGGGCACCAAGGATGTTGCCAAACACACCTTTATGCGAAAGCCAGCGCTGCAGTTTCTCGTCAGACACATAGGCTAAAGCAAGTCCGACAAGAGTGCTGATTCCGATAAATAATAACGAAAGCTCGACCATGATGAAAGCGAAAAAATAGAGCGAAGTTTGAAGTGAATTCACGGAAATCTCCCCTTGCATTTTAGTTGCTGTTATCAACTATTATAAAAAATCAATCTTCCTTTTGAAGGGCGTGCACAAATGACTTGAATGCAGCCCTAATGACCTCCTGCATGGCCGGCTCAATTCTTGACATGATTTTGTTGATGCGATTTTCGTTTTCACGTCTCAGGTCTTTGATAAGCATCATACCGGACGGTGTAAGGCCTATACAGCAAACGCGCCCGTCCTCTGAACTGCGCTTTCGTTCAGCATAGCCTTTTCTCTCAAGCCGGTCTACGATACGGGTTGCCCCGCTCTTGGTAACCCCCAGATTTTGTGCGATCCCCTGCATTGAACACTGGTTTTGGTCTGAAGCCAGGCAAAGTGTCCGGTATTCCGGTTGGGATAAATCACCGCAGCACTCTCCTTTGAGACCACGGGCCCCGAAGTTCCAGGTAATTTCACTTATAAGGGCTGAAAGATCCTTTGTCGGGTCCGTCTCCATTACCATTTCTCCTTAGATAATTGATTGATTACGTCAATCAAATATAAATGCCATCTATATATTTGTCAAGGGGGTAGCCAAGAAACTTTTAGGCCGCATACTCAAAATCCTGTGACTGATTTCAGGCATTTTTCCGGCTGGTCCACTTCCGGCATGTTTATCCGGGTTAAGACAATCGTATTTTGTCATTGGCTCGTATTTCTTGCTTCGGATTGAATTGACCTGTCTCAACCCCTGCTCCAGGCAAACAGCGGACGTATGGTAAGTCCTGTTCTGGAGTTCAACGTATTGTAATATTTCATTGAATCTTGACTTCCATTAGTTAATTGGTTTAATTTTACATAAATATTGACATGTTTCCCTCTGTGCCCCTGAGCCTCTGTGGCAACAAAAAACTGCCAATGGGGGATGAAACGTCTCAGAAACCAGGGGCTATCCGGGAAAAGCGCGTATGCGGAGGCAGAGGTGGAGTTAGTGACGGGGCCTTGAAATTCGGGCATCTTTCATAAAGGTAGATACACCTTTTAACAGAAAAATTGGTCGAAAGAAAACCGCAAAAAGTTTCCACCTGTGCGGCTAATAATTAGTCGTATTAGCGAACAAAATACAATTGTTTGACAAGATAGCCCCGCGTTCCACGGGACAGGCATAAAAAACCTGGACAATACTCTGACAAAAATCTCACCAATGGCTTGACATTACACATTATGCATGTTAAACATTATGTCTTACACACATATAATACCTGTCGAACGGGGACCATCACATGAGATTGCATTTCATGAACAGAACAAAGGAGATCGCTAAGCTCAAAAGAGTATTAGCATCTCTCGACCCATCATTGCTTGTAATTTATGGACGGCGACGATGTGGAAAATCGACCTTACTGCAACATATCGCAAAAAAAACAGACATTTATTTCCTTGCTGATCAGCAGGAAGTTCCTCTGCAAATTCAAAGTATTGCCATGGAGATCGGGAGAACAATCCCTGGTTTCGGACAGGTAAACTATCCTTCGTGGGAAGTTTTATTCTCGGCCCTGCAACGTCAGGCTGAAAGCGGTACAACCCTTATTTTAGATGAATTCCCCTACTTGGCCCAGAAATCTTCGGAACTCCCAAGCATCATCCAAAAATTAATTGACACTCAACAAAATAGAACAAACATCATAATTTGCGGGTCTTCACAAAGAATGATGCAAGGCCTGGTTCTTGACGCTTCCGCGCCCTTATACGGAAGGGCCGCGGAAATTATCAAAGTCCGGCCCCTTGAGCCAGGATGGATAAAGGAGGCCTTGACACTAAACAGTATTGAAGCGATTGAGGCCTACTCTGTTTGGGGCGGAGTGCCAAGATATTGGGAACTTGCAAAAAACTACGGGAACCAGGAAGAAGCCTGTAAAGAAATTGTCCTGGACAGAGATGGTGTTCTTCACAACGAACCTATGCGTCTGCTGCTTGATAATATGCGCGGTGCAAGCCAGCCGCATTCTGTTCTTTCTTTAATTGCCAACGGTTCAAACAGATTATCAGAAATCGCCGGCCGTTTGGGCAAACCGGCAACCAGCCTGACGCGTCCTCTGGCCAATTTAATTGAACTTGGTTATATTAGACGCGACCATCCTTTTGGAGAAAGTCCAAGGTCATCTAAAAAGACCATTTACAGGCTTGAAGATCCATTTTTATTATTTTGGTACCGGATTGTTCTGCCTAATCATTCACTTCTTGAGCGAAACCTTGTTGATGCAGTTTATGCTGAGTCGCAAAATCGTATCAAGGCTCAGACCGCTGAAATATGGGAGGAAATGGCGCGAAAATCCACAGCTCATCTTAATATTGCAGATATTCGCTGGAAACCGGCTCAGCGCTGGTGGGGGCATGGGCGTGATGGAAAGAATATGGAGATTGATGTCATAGCCGAGTCATTAGACAATAAGTTTTTATTATTCGGCGAGGTTAAGTGGGAGGAGAAAACGAATATTAAAGCAACAATAAGCAAGTTAACAAAATCTGTGGCCAACTTCCCCAACCAGACTGAACAAAAAATAATCATGGCAGTATGGTGCAAAAATAATAAAATCAAAAACGGAGAATACTGGATAATCAACCCCAGAGATGTACTCTCCGGATTAAAATAAGAACTTTA
>JABMQM010000185.1 GCA_013203195.1 Desulfobacteraceae bacterium
GGACCAGGCCTTGGTTTGCCTCTGAAAGGGGCTGTTTTCTTTAAAGCCAGACAAGTTAAAAGTGCCTATTTCTGGTTAGCCGGTTAGCCCGTTGCCCAGTATTACATTACGGGCTAACCGGCATAACGGGCCAACGGGCATAACCTTTTTTAACTTTAGCTCACTTCAAACTTTAGGCACTTTTAAGGATGCCTGGTAGAGCCCAAGTTCTCTGATTTGGCCCAGAGGATCAGTTTTTTTGAATGAATAAAGATGAATAGGGAGGTTCACAGATGGCTGGATTAGCTGTAAATGTCGACCATGTCGCAACATTAAGAGAGGCCAGGAAAATTAATTACCCTGAGCCGGCAGCAGCAGCTGTCCTGGCGGAACTGGCCGGAGCAGAAGGTATTGTGGTTCATCTGAGGGAAGATCGGCGCCACATCCGGGATCGCGATGTCAGAATCTTGCGCAAAATTGTTCAAACCAAACTTATTCTTGAAATGGCTGCAACCAATGAAATGGTTGGGATTGCCCTCGATATCCAACCCGATATTGTCACCCTGGTGCCGGAAAAGCGCGAAGAGCTGACAACTGAAGGCGGACTGGATCTTTTTGTGCACAAAGACGCTATTGCCGAAGCCGTGGGAACACTTCAAAACGGCGGTATCACTGTAAGTATATTCATCGACCCCAATCCGGAACAGATAAAGCTGGCCCACCAGGTCAATACCGACATGGTCGAAATCCATACCGGAATATTTTGCGAAGCAGAGACGAATAACAAACGACGCCAGGCGTTTGCCAACATTGTCGATGCCGTTAAACTCGCCCGCAAGCTGAGGCTCGGCATCAATGCAGGTCATGGGCTGTGCTATAACACCATAAAATCTTTCAAAGATCTCCACGAAATCGATGAATTCAGTATCGGACACAGTATCGTCTCAAGAGCCGTGCTGGTAGGCATGGAAAGGGCGGTTAAGGAAATGCTGAATTTGGTTAAAGCACTCTGATCCGAGCTTATCGAAAAATGGCCGGGTTAAACAAACTGGAGAAAAAAATGTATCTTGTCACCGCAGCTGAAATGCAGGCCATGGACCGCAAAACCATTGAATCTTTTGGTATCCCCGGCATGGTTTTGATGGAAAACGCCGGCCGGGGGGCAACACAAATCCTTTTCAATGCATTTGGCGACCTTAACAATGAGAAGATTGGCGTTGTAGCCGGCCGCGGAAACAACGGCGGAGACGGTTTCGTCATAGCGCGATATCTTGCCCAAAAAGGGATCCTGGTCACCGTATATCTGCTGGCCGACAAAACGCTGGTGCAGGGCGACGCTGCCGCCAACCTCAAGTTCCTGTCTCGGCTGGGGGTTCCCGTGATCGAAATGCCTGACACACAATCTTTCTTAGAACATCAGACCGCCTTGCGCCATCAGACCCTCTGGGTGGATGCAATCTTGGGAACCGGGCTGAAATCGGATGTTAAAGGCTATTTCAGGGAAGTCATCGAGTTTATCAACAGTTCAAACAAACCGGTTCTGGCAGTAGATATACCTTCCGGCCTGAATGCGGACACCGGCCATCCGTGCGGTGTATGTGTTCGGGCCCATACCACTGCCACTTTCGCCTTTGCCAAAACCGGTCACATCATGTACCCCGGCGCAGATTACACCGGACATCTTGAAATTATCGATATCGGCATACCGCCTCATATCGCCGATGAAGTGAGACCTTTGCAACACCTTTTGACAAAAAATCTAATTTGCAGCGCTTTTCAACCCCGGCCGCCGGATGCCCATAAAGGCCATACCGGTCACCTCCTGATAGTTGCAGGCTCAACCGGCAAAACCGGTGCTGCTGCAATGACAGCCATATCCGCCATGCGGTCAGGTGCCGGCCTTGTCACCCTTGGAATTCCTGAAAGCTTAAACATAGCCTTGGAAACTCAGGTGATGGAGGTTATGACCTGTCCGCTTCCGGAAACCGCTGACGGCGCTATCTCAGAAGCATCGTTTGATATCATCCAGGAGCTCTTTTTAGACAAAAAATGCCTGGCATTAGGCCCCGGCCTCGGAACAGCACCCGCAACGCAGAAGCTCGTCCATCGAATTCTTACAGAATGCCGGTTGCCGGTTGTTATTGATGCCGACGGTTTAAACTGTTTGGCCGGCCACACCAGGATACTTAAAACTCTTGACATCCCGGTCATTTTAACACCTCATCCCGGAGAGATGGCCAGGCTTATGGATTCAACAACCGGGGCGGTGCAGCAGGACCGGATCACTTGCGCCCGCAGCTTTGCAGAAGAGTTCAATGTCCATGTAGTACTTAAAGGCGCACGCACCGTTACAGCTCATCCTGACGGCAGCGTTTTTATCAATCCTACGGGCAATTCCGGGATGGCCTCCGGCGGCATGGGAGATGTGCTGACCGGCATCATCGCAGGTCTCATCACCCAGGGGTATCCTCCGGAATCAGCCACTAATATCGGTGTCTACCTGCATGGGTCTGCGGCCGATGATCTGGCCGCAAAAAGTGGCCCCTTTGGTTTTCTGGCAACCGAGGTGATGAACGCCATTCCTGAGCAGATCAAAAAGTTCGTAACATAACCCCGGACAAGCGAAACCAAAAAATATTTATCACGAAAACACGAAATTGCGAAAACACGAAAAGAATAATTATAGCAATTTCCCTTAATATTATCCGGCGGCTGAAACTCCAACGTTATTTTGAAAATCACTATAAGTTTCGTGCTTTCCTTCTTTCGTGTTTTCGTGATTGTCTTTAATTTTTTGACAGGCAAAGTAATATTTTTGCAATTAAGAAACAAAAGTGGTTTCTAAATGCACGCTGCTAACATCAAATTACAAATAACCACCAATTCCCCGGAAGAGACCAGACATCTGGGGGAAAAAATTGGTCAACACATTCAAGCCGGCATGGTAATCGCCCTCTTCGGAGATCTCGGAAGCGGAAAAACAGTTTTTATCCAGGGACTTGCCCGGGGGCTGGGTGTTCCGGCCGATTATTATGTAACCAGCCCGAGCTACACCTTGATCAATGAATATCCGGCCCGCCATACACTCTTTCACGTTGACCTTTATCGTATCAACCATCCCATCGATTTCGAAGAGATTGGTCTCTATGAAATCATGCATAACAGCGGCGTTGTGGCTGTCGAATGGGCTGACAGGCTCCATGGAGATCTTTTGGGGGAGCATGTCAGCGTAAAACTTGAAACCCCGGATGTTGAATCACGCAACATTTACATAACTGCTTATGGACTTGAGCCGACAAATCTGCTAAAGAAGCTCCAAAAAACTAAGGAGCAAAAGTACGTATGGGTATAATTGTCCAAAAATATGGCGGCACGTCAGTTGCGGATATTGATCATATCCGCAATGTAGCCAAACGAATCACAAAAACCTATGATCAGGGCTACAACGTGGTGGTTGTAATCTCCGCCATGGCCGGCGTCACCGATGAATTAATAGATATGGCCATGCAGGTTACCGATTCACCTGAAAAGCGCGAATTAGATGTTTTGCTTGCCACCGGTGAGCAGACCACCGCAGCCCTTTTGGCCATGACCTTGAAAGCAATGGGCTATCCGGCTATGTCTCTGCTCGGCCATCAGGCGGAAGTGCTTACCGACTGCTCATTCGGCAATGCGCGCATTCTTGACATAGGCGCCGGCCGTATAAAGGAGCTGGTGGACGAACGCAACATCGTTGTGGTGGCGGGCTTTCAGGGAAGCGACCAAAATGGCAATATTACAACACTGGGCCGCGGGGGGTCCGACACCACCGCCGTTGCCATCGCTGCGGTATTAAAGGCCGACAGCTGTGAAATCTATACGGATGTGGACGGTATTTATACCGCGGATCCCAATATCTGCGAGAAAGCAAGAAAGATTGATACGATTTCATATGATGAAATGCTGAATATGGCCAGCCTGGGGGCCAAAGTATTGCAGATCCGATCGGTTGGATTTGCAAAAATGCATGATGTCCCGGTTCACGTTAGGTCATCTTTCAGTGAGGAGGAAGGAACCATGGTTATGAATGTAGATTGCGGTATGGAGAGCCTGATGGTATCGGCGGTGACCCACGAAAAGGATCAAGCCCGCATAACGCTGAAAAAGGTTCATGATCAGCCGGGCATTGCCGCCAAAATTTTTACACCGGTTTCCGAGGCAGGTATTGTCGTCGATATGATCGTTCAAAATACCAGTGCCGAGGGATTTACTGATCTTACGTTCACCGTTCCAAAGGAAAGTTTTAAAACTGCCCTCGATATCCAGCGCCGGGTTGCCGAAAAAATTGGTGCCGAGGATGTGCTGGGTGATAAAAATATAGCCAAGGTATCTGTTGTGGGCGTTGGAATGAGAAACCATTCCGGTGTGGCTTCCAAGATGTTTACTGTGTTGGCCCAGGAAAATATCAACATCATGATGATCAGTACATCGGAAATCAGAATCTCCTGCATTATCGAAGAAAAGTATACGGAACTTGCAGTGCGTATTCTTCACACGGCTTTTGGCCTGGATAAAGAATAAAAACAACTAATTGAGTTAAAACTCAATTAGGGGTTACCCGTTATCTGTTATTGGTTATTGGGTTTTAGATGCAAGATAATCAGAATTTGATTTTATGAGTCGCTTTAACACCGATCAGTTGATATTCGTTCTGGTACTGGCAGCAGTAATTATAGGCGTCACTGTCTACCGTTTTCTCCACCCTTTCTAAACGAGAAATTCGGGTTAGAGTTATTCCGGGATATTCGGTATAGAAGTACAAAGCCCCTGGTAGTTCTTGAGCTTGTATTCTTTTGCGGTCTTTTCGACAATGTAGTAGTCCGGCATCAACGGAATCTTGCCGATATTGGTGGCGATGACGTACATGGGCTGGGCCAGACCCGTGGTATGGCCGCGCAACGCATCGCGAATCAGCTCGGCTCCTTTTTCAACCGGGGTCCGAAAATGGTCAATCCCGGGAGCCGGCTCACAATAGAAAACATAGTAAGGCCGGATTCTAACCGCCAAAAGCTTTTGATGGAGTTCTCTGAAGGTTTCAACGTCATCATTGATCCCTTTCAACAGAACAGCCTGGTTGCCCACATTGACACCGCAGGCCAGAAGATCGTAGACGGCTCTGGCCGTTTTTTCCGTAATCTCTTTGGGATGGTTGCACTGGGTATTTATCCACAGGGGAACTCGGTGATATACGCTTAAGATCTTTTTGAGACCGTCTGTAATGCGATGTGGCAGCACAATCGGCGTGCGGGTTCCGAACCGGATCATTTCAACGTGCGGGATTTCACGCAACTTTGTTATAAGGTATTCGATCTTGTCATCCGAAAGGATAAAGGGGTCGCCGCCGGTGATCAGAATGTCGCGGATTTCCTTGTGTTCCTTTATCCACTGCAAGCCTTCTTCAAAATCAAAACGAAGTTTAAGATCGCGATCCACTACAAGTTCTTTACGAAAACAGTGGCGGCAGTAATTGGCACAAATATCGGTTACCGTAAAGGCAATGCGGTCATGGTATTGCCGGGCAATGCTGTCCGGCCTGATCTCTTCGGTGTCGCGGTTCTCTTTCCAGATAAGATAATTGGGCATACCATAACGGTTCTCTTTTTCCTTAAAAGAGGGGATTACCTGTCTGCGGATGGGGCAGGCCGGGTCATCGGGGTCCATAAGCGACGCAAAATACGGGGTGGTTCCCCATTTGGTTTCAAGTTGGCTTACGGCCTTTTCTTCTTCAGGGGTGACATTGATAACAGCTTTGAGTCTGTCAAGAGTATTGACACTGTTCTGCAGTTGTGCGACCCACTCTTCCATGGGTTTCCTCCCTTTAGTTCTTTATATATTCATATATATATTGCGTTCCCGATTGGTAATATGTACTCTGTGCTCTTCCCAGTCTTTGATTTTGAGGGACATATAGCTTTTGTAAATCTGCTCTCCCAGGATCTCTTTTAAAAATTTACTTTTCTCTGCACACGCCAGCGCCTCGAACATGCATTGGGGCAGGTAGCGGTTGTCCCAGACGCGCTTCTGATAGGTCTTACTATAGGTGCTTCCAGTATCAGGGCGCGGGCAGACGATTTGATCTTTGATGCCTTTCAATCCCATGGCAATGAAGGTTGCCATTTGCAGATAGACGTTACCGGCGGGATCGGGATTTCTCAGTTCGATTCTGGTGTGCTGCGGAAGGTTGGAATAGGGCACCCGCACCATTGAACTCCGGTTTCTGAATCCCCAGCCTCTGATAATGGGTGCCTCCCTTTCCAGTACATAGGCCTTATATGAATTGAAAGTCGAAGCCATTATGATGGATGTTTCCCGGGCGTATCTGATAATACCGGCAATAAAGTACTTGGCGGTATTGCTGAGGCTATAATCGCCGTTTTTATCGTAGAACAGGTTTTTCCCCTGATGGTCTTGCATGGAAAGATGAATATGCAGGGCATTGCGATTATAGTCATTAAAGGGCTTGGGCATGAAGGTTGCATGGTAGCCGAACTCTACCGCGGCTTTCTGGGTTATGTAATTAAAAAGAATGGTGCGGTCGGCGGCTGTCAGGGGATCGACGGGCTCCAGATTGATTTCATGCTGCGAAGGCGTAACTTCGTGGTGTGCTTTTTCAAATTTTATGCCGCAGTCTTTAAGGATTGATATGATTCTGTTTCTTACACGTTCACCTTTATCATGGGGTGTGGAGCGAAAATAGCCGGCCTTGTCGGAATGCACTTTGTCGCTGTATTCGTCTCCGGTCAGTAAAAAGAACTCGTGCTCGGGACCGACCATAAATCTGAAGCCATACTCGGATTCCGCCTCTTTAATAACATTTTCCAGTACCGTCCTGGGATCGGCTAGGGCCCTTGTTCCTTCCTCGTCGTAGATATGGCCGACAAAGTAGCCCATTTTCTCATCTGCAAATTCAACAACTTTAAAACTATCCGGATCAGGGAAGAGCAGCCTGTCACTGTTTTCAACGCTGGCGTAACCGGCCACTGAACTGCCGTCAAAACCGACGCCGTTCTTAATGATCGACTTGATGTTTTCGGGATTGACCGGTAGGCTCATCAGCCTGCCGTTGAGATCTGTAAAAAAGATTTTGGTGGAATCCAACTCTTTAAGTTGCTCCCTGATCTTCTTGATATTTGCCATTTTATTAAGTCTCCCATTAGTTCAGGGGTCAGGAATCGGGGGTCAGGCAACAAATTCCATCTGAATTTTATAACGCCAGTCTGAATGAGATATAACTCATAAAGCAAAACTCATTTTCTGCTCCCTGATCCCTGGCCCCTCCCTAATTGTGGTTTGGCACAATTAGGGCTATAGATTCTGATATTGTTGAAGGA
>JABMQM010000017.1 GCA_013203195.1 Desulfobacteraceae bacterium
ACGGCTACAGCACCCAGTCCTTTATTTTCAGCCTCTCGATGGGCTGCCAGCACTTTCTCGGCTCTGGCGATATCTTCTTTGGACGGAGAAAAGACCTGATTAATGATATCGATTTGATCCGGATGAATGGCCCATTTCCCGTCATATCCAAGGGCACAGGCCATGGCGGCGGAACGCCTCAGACCTTCCGGATCCTTGAAATTGCCGTAGGGTGCATCAATGACCCGCAAACCGTGTGCTTTGGCCGCCATAACGATTCTGCTCATTTCAAAATTCCAGCGATGACCGGGGTACACTTTTTCTTCTTTTTCCCCATGTCCGGAAATGGACACCAGCCGGGCACCGATAGAGACCGAATAATCGACGATACCGAATACCAGGGTTTTAAGCCGGTTGCTGGCCCCGGCTGTTGCCGACACTTGTTCCAGGCCTGCGGCGCTCTCGATGAGCGCCTCAATGCCGATACGCCTGGAAAACCCCTTTTGCATTTCGATGCCGTCCAGCATACGGCATACAAAGTGGATGTCGCCGGGATGGTCCACTTTAGGAACGACGACGGCATCTATCTGAGGGCCGGCCGCCTCAACAACTTCCAAAAGATCTCTGTAGCCAAAAGGGGTGTCCAGGCCGTTGATGCGGAAGATTACGGTTTTCCCCTGCCAGTCAAGTGCAAACATCGAACGAATCACAGTTGCGCGCGCCTGTTCTTTGGCTTCCACCGGCACGCTGTCTTCCAGATCAAGCATCACCACATCGGCCTTGCTTTGAGAGGCCTTGGTGTGCATTTTTTCGATATGCCCGGGAACCGACAGCGTCGTTCTTCTTGGTTTCATAGTTTTATCTCCAGAGGCGATTTTCTAGACCCGAGGTTATTGAGAATTTATCAAAACCCATGTTAAGATATAGAAAATCTGGACTTTTTTGTCAAACAAATGCAATATTAAATCGTATTACGATTCTATGGAACTCAGGCAACTACATAGAACGAGATCTACGCTGCATTTCGAGAAACAGATACTGGTTGCTGGATGCTGGATAACTGATTACTGACCACTGACCAATGATTAAGGGTTGGAGCGAAAAGGAAATCCCGACCATTAAAATAAGGGAAAATTATGGATTGGAATTCGATTTATGAGGCCTATGCGGTCAACCGGGAGATGATCTGGCTGAACAATTGCGGCACCACTCCGGCGGGCAGCCACATCGTCAAGGCGCTTTCCCGATTTATGCAAGGTTATGCGCGCAAAGGAATTTTAACCGAGGTTGCCAGGCACTCGAAGGTTCAGAAAAAAATAAAAAAAATTCTCTCAGAGCTTTTAAATTGTTCACCCGATGAGCTGGGCCTGATACACAACACGGCTGAAGGGATGAATTTTATCTCCCACGGGATGGATTTTGTCGCTGAAGATGAAGTGATCCTGCTTGAAAACGAATACCCCAGTAATGTGTATCCCTGGCGGCACCTTGAGAAAAAAGGGGTCAAACTTGTCACAACTCCGATGGAAACTTCCCCCGAAGCTTTTCTGCAAGCACTTACACGATTGATTACCGCCAAAACCCGGGCAATCTCGCTGTCGGCAGTGCACTGGTGTACCGGCATGCCCCTTCCATTGGAGCAGATAGGGGCGCTGTGCGAAGAAAAAGGGATTGATTTTGTAGTGGACGGAGCCCAGGGAGTCGGCATGCAGCCGTTGGACACTCAAAAAGCCAATATCGCCTATATGGCTTTTCCAGCCTGGAAGTGGCTGCTGGGACCGCTGGGGCTGGGGGTGCTCTATATTTCCAAAGAAAAGCTGAACAGCCTTAAGCCAATTTTTATCGGCACTGAATCGGTCGTACGGCACCAGGAATATCTGCCTTACAAGTCAAAGCTCAAACCTACGGCGGACCGCTTTACCATCTCAACCGCCAATTTCAACGACTGGGTGTATTTCGAGGCCGCTCTTCAGTTTTTGCAGGACATCGGGTTTGCGGCTGTACGCGACAGGATATTTGAACTGAGTACTTATTTGAGTGCAGGTCTTGCCAAAATAGGATTTAAAGTGCTTTCAGATCAGTTTCCGGATTATCCCACGGGGATTGTCGTCTGTGAAAAGCCGGGAGTCGGGTCAGATGTCATTATGCAGCATCTCAAGCAAAATAAAATTGTTGCCGCCGAACGCCTTGGGCGCGTGCGGTTTTCACCCCATGTGTATATTTCCCCACAGCAGCTCGACGAAGTGCTAAGGGTCCTTAAAAGTGCCTAAAGTTTGAAGTGCCTAAAGTTTGAAGTGAACTAAAGTGAACTAAAGTTAAGGAATTCTATAGTCTTTCCGCGGTCCTAAAACAGAGCGTCTACAAACAGCTCAGGATCAAATTCCTGCAGATCCTCAATTTTTTCTCCAAT
>JABMQM010000186.1 GCA_013203195.1 Desulfobacteraceae bacterium
GGGTTTAACGCTGCAGCAGCTGACGGTTTATCTGCATATGGTCGAAACGTCAAAGAACATGGTAAACGTTAAAAGGCTTTCGATTTCAAAAACCGGCAAACAAGAAGGCTTTATAGACGCTGTATTACAGGTTGAAACATCTGAAATATAAGCGGGTTAAGCGGTTCAGGGTTCAAGGTTCAAGGTTTAGCAATGCCAACATCCCAACTTAAACGGTGTTAAAGAGAATCCAGCAACACTTATCCGTTCACCCAATGGGTGATTGTTGTAACCGTCTCGAAACAGAACGCTATGAGCTGTGACTCAATGTCTTTAAAACCCTGAACGTTGAACGGGGAACCCGGAACCGTTCAGTTTAGCTATAAATTATGAGCAATTTTAAAAAAGGAATTTTTTATGCCGTATACATTTTAGGGGCAACATTTTTTTTTCTATACTATCTGTTTCCTTCTGATGCAGCGAAAAAATATATATCCGAGAATCTGACGGCAACTCATCCGGAGCTAAACATTACAATTGACCGGGTAACACCGGCATTTCCTCCCGGTTTGAGGCTGCAAGCGATTAATTTTTATCATCGCGATGCACTGCTGCTAAAGGCAGAGCAGATAAAGATAGTTCCCGGTTATTTGTCTCTTTTTAGCCCTGCGATCGATTTTGTTTTCAAAGGCAGGGCATATGCAGGACATTTCAAAGGCCGGGGCAATATTACGAAAAACCGGGCCGCTCGTCAGATTATGACCGATGCAAGGTTTTCCGGTATTCAGATCGAAAAAATAGCGGCCCTACAGGATCTTGCCGGCCTTAAGATATCGGGTTTGCTGGAGGGGAAAGCCGAATACAATTTCAGCCAAAAATCAAGCGGGAACCTAAGCGCCGAACTGGCCCTGTCAGACTGTGAAATAGGGCTCAAAGCGCCGTTTCTCAACCTGGACAAATTCAGCTTCAGCAAGATCGAAGCCGAGGTTGACTTAAATTATCATAAACTTAAGATAAAAAAATGTATCATCAAAGGAAGCCAGATGGACGGGACTTTTGCCGGTTTTGGCACCTTAAAAAACCCGGTAAACAAAAGTGTTTTGAACATTTCAGGGAGAGTTACACCACGGCCGTTGCTATTTTCCAAGCTTGGCAGTCTTCTTCCCGGCAATAAAAAAATGTCGGGCAAAAAAGGTTTCAGCGTCAAGCTTAGCGGTACGCTTGGTCAACCCGACGTCCTGATGCCCTAACCAGGACTCGTGCAAGATTCAGGTATAAATTATTCGTTAATGTCATTTGGAAAACTGATACTGGATGTTGGATAAAATAATGAAGCCATACTATACCATAATTAATATTTTTCTGATTACAGCAGCCGTATATTTTAGCGTCAAAGCGTTTTATAAGCTGGGATCCGTTCAGCTTGATCAAGCGCCTCTTTCCCAAGCTGATTTCAAAGAGTCGTCTTCCTCTAAGGTAGAATCCCTGCGTCCTCTGGCTGATTACGATCCCATCAGTGAGCGTAATCTATTCGACACCAAAAGCGGTGCCGAACGCCCGCCTGAAACGGTCGTTGTCGAAAACCTGCAACCGACGTCTCTCAAGCTGAAGCTGCTGGGAACCGTTACGGGCGACGATGACAAAGCCTTTGCCGTTATCCAGGACTCGCAGGGAAAGCAAGAACAACTGTACCGGATCGGGGATACCATTCAGAATGCCACCTTGAAAATGATTTTAAGAGAAAAGATTATACTGCGTGTCAACGGCAAAGATGAAATTTTAGAGATTGATGAAGCTCAAACTAAAAAAACACGCCGTTTGTCAAGCAAATCAGCGACGACAGATTCTCGTAACATTACCGTCAAACGTTCCAAAGTAGAAACCGCTGCTAAAAACGTCAACAAGTTAATGCAGCAAGCCAGGGTAAGGCCTCATTTTACAAACGGAAAGGCGGACGGCCTCAGCTTAACAGGGATAAAACCAAACTCCATCTTTCATGACATGGGACTGAAAAGCGGGGATATCATCACAAGTGTTAATGGCAAAACTATCGAATCCGTGGAGGATGTTCTTACATTTTACAAAAGTTTGCAAACGTCGGAAAGCGTTAATCTAAAATTAAAACGCCGCGGCCGTCTGAAAACCATTGACTATGATATTGAATAATTGCAAAAATACAATCGCTGCGCGATTTTATTTTTGATGGAGAATTTGTTAAAATTATGCAACCACACAGTATTCATTCTAGAATTATACAATCGCTGCGTGCTTCTATCAGGCGTCCCGGAAGTATTCGGGACTCAAAAAAAGGGAAATTCTTAAACAATCAAGTTGTCGTATGCTTGTTTGTTTGTTTTTTTCTGGTGCTCTCGGCTCTGACGGCAATAAATGCAAGCGCCCTGAATGCGAGAGATACCGGACAATCCGAACGATTCGTCTCCATTGATTTCAACAATGTTGATATCAATGTCTTTATTAAATTCATCAGTGAATTGACCGCCCAAAATTTTATTGTCGATCAACGCGTAAAAGGGAAGGTAACCATAATTTCGCCTGCCAAAATTTCTGTCAAAGAGGCATACAAGGTCTTTGAATCTGTCCTGGAAGTCCATGGTTTTACCACCATAAAAGCCGGAGAGGTCACTAAAATCGTTCCATCGCCGGATGCACGCTCTAAAAATATTGAAACCCGGCTGAAGGAAGAGGCCGATTCACCGGAAGACAAAGTTGTTACCCAACTGATACCGCTGCGATACGCCAACCCTGAGGAAATCAAACGGCTTTTTGCACCCCTTATTTCCAAAAACAGCGTCATCCTGGCCTATCCGCCCACCAATATGCTGATTGTAACGGATGTTTATTCAAATATAAAGCGATTGCTTCGCATCCTGCACGCTATCGATGTTTCCGGAATGGGGCAGGAGCTCTCTGTCATTCCCTTAGAATATGCCAATGCCAATGAATTTGTAAAAATCCTGAATTCTATTTTCCAGGCCAAACGCAAACCCAAAGGAAAGGATTCCGGCACCTCTGTTCAGTTTGTGGCCGATGAGCGCACCAACGCTATCATCGTGCTGGCCAGTGAAGTCGAAACCGCAAGAATTAAAAAACTGATACAAATGCTGGACAAAGAAACACCGCGGGGTAAAGAGAAAATTCGCGTCTATTATCTGGAAAATGCCACGGCCGAAGACCAGGCCAAGGTCCTCCAGGCGTTGCCGGCCAAAACCGGCACTACCGCCAAAGGCAAAAAAGCCCCGCTGATTTCGCAGAAAGTAAAAATAACGGCCGATAAGGCCACCAACAGCCTGATTATCATAGGGGATAAGGATGATTACCAGGTTCTGGAAGATATCATTAAGAAACTGGATATCCCCCGCTCAATGGTTTACATCGAAAGCCTCATCGTGGAAGTCAACGTGGACAAGGATTTTAATCTTGGTGTCCAATGGCAGGCAGGAGGCAAAACCACAATCGGCAACAAAGATGCGGCTATTGGGGGCGGATTTCGTCCTGAAACCAGCATTATAGCGACACCGCTGACGGCCCTGCCGTCACTCCAAGGTTTTTCTCTGGGAGTATTCAGCGGGTCCGTAACCATCGGCGGTATTACCTTTCCCAACCTTGCAGCCATTGTACAGGCGTATAAGAAAGACAAAGACGTCCATTTTCTTTCGACACCCCAGATTCTGACCACCGACAATGAGGAGGCCACCATTACGGTCGGCAAAAATGTCCCTTTTCAAACCCGATCAGCAGCAGAGACTGGTATTGAAACTTACAGTTCTTATGAATACAGGGATGTCGGCATCACCCTGAAAATTACACCTCAAATCAGCAAGGACCGCCTGGTTCGACTCACTATCTCCCAGTTAATAACCAAATTAGATGAACTTGCCACCACTTCAGCCGACCGACCCACTACGTTAAAACGCAGCATTGAAACCACCGTGATTATACAAGATAAAAGCACGGTGGTCATCGGCGGGTTGATCGACGACAGCTTTACGAGAACAACATATAAGACTCCCTGCCTGGGAGACATCCCCCTGTTCGGCATGTTGTTTAGCTCTGTTTCGAAATCCAGCGAGAAGTCCAATCTTTTCGTGTTTCTGACACCGCATGTCATCGGAAACCCTGCTGAAGCGGAAGAAATATACAAAAACAAAAAGGATGACATGGATAAGATTGAAGAAGGCAGAATTAAAATGTACAAATGGGATTGGGATAAATTTGATACTCAAGAATAATTATGTAATGCAAACTAAGCTATCAGAAATACTTATAAACACTATCGGCGTTGCGGAAAAAGATATCAATGAAGCTCAAAGGATGAATGCTGATAGGAGCAGCCGCATTGGAGAAACGCTCGTTGCTCAAAAAATCATTACCGAAACCCAGCTTCTAAAAGCGTTGAGCCTCCAGTATGACATCCCTTTATGGATCGAGCTTCCTCTAGATAATTTTGAAATAGATTTTACACAGCAAATACCAATACAATTTCTGAAAAAATACATCATGGTTCCATTGATCAGCGACCGGCCTGTTGCCGCCGACAGCCGGGAGTCAGCCGAAAACCGGCAGCACCCCTATACGGTTGTTGCTGTCAATGATCCGGCCTGCATTCATCCTCTCGATGATCTGGTCCGGGTTCTTAAACTAAAAACCTTTCAAATAGTCCTTTCAACAAAGCAAGCAATTCTCTCGGCCATTAACACTTCGTATGATCTGGGCCGGGACTCGGCCGAACAACTGGTGCAGGATATGGAAGAAAACGGCAGTTCCATTATTAGTGAGATTGAAGAAACTGCCGATCTGCTGGACGACATCAGCGATGCACCAATCATCAAGCTTGTTAACCATATTATTTCCCAATCCATCAAAGCACGTGCCAGTGATATTCATATCGAACCCTATCCTGTCTCTTATACAC
>JABMQM010000187.1 GCA_013203195.1 Desulfobacteraceae bacterium
CAGGCGAAAACAATTTCTAAAACGTACAGCTATTTCGTGCTTTCAATATTTCGTGTTTTCGTGATTGTTTTTAATTTTTTTGCCGGAAAACTCCAAATTACAACTAAAGGACTACAAAGGGAACGGTTCGCTTGTCAAGAAAAACCAAGCAGCACATATTTCATACCTTCATTTTGCTTTTTGCTTGACTTGCATGGTTTGGTAACATAATTTATTTAAGTTAATGATTCGTACAACTAATTGTAAAATCGCTTCACGATTCTATATAACATTCCGTTTAACGAGACTTAAATTTAAAATTTACAGGATTAAAACATGAGCTGGGATTGGGAAAAACTTAAAGAGCAGCAACAACGCAAAGGCGGAGGCGGCATTCCTCCTCAGATCAATGACCTTTTTGAAAAATTCAAGCAGCTCAAATTGCCGGGCGGACCGCTGTTGATTCTACTTCTTATTATTCTTTTTTTCGGTAGTTCAACATTTTATACGGTCGACGTTGATGCCGTCGGTGTTGTCCAGCGTTTTGGCAAATTTGTCCGTACCACGCAGCCCGGTCTTAGTTTCAAGTTGCCCGCTGGAATTGAAAAAGTTACCAAGGTTAAGGTTCGCCGCGTTTACAAGGAAGAATTCGGTTTCCGCTCCGACCGCCCAGAAGGACGCACACGGTCTTTATCCGGCAGTGAAACTTCCAGCGTATCTCTGATGCTGACCGGTGACTTGAATGTGGCCCTGGTGCCCTGGATCGTCCAGTACCGGATTAAGGATCCTTACAACTTTCTGTTTAAAGTTGCGGATGTTCGCCGACTGCTGGTTGATATGTCGGAAGCGGCCATGCGCCTGGTTGTGGGTGACCGCAGCATCAATGAGGTTATCAGCAAGCGGGAAGAAATCGCCGTTGAAGCCCGGACTGTCCTGCAAGCTGAACTGGACAATGCCGAATCCGGCATCCATATCGTCACCATTGAGATGAAAAAGACCAATGTTCCCGGGCCGGTGCAGCCGTCATTTAATGAAGTCAACCAGGCCATCCAGGAAAAGGAAAAATTGATCTATCAGGCCCAGGAAGACTACAATAAAGCGATCCCGGCCGCCCGCGGAGAGGCTGAAAGAACCATCAAAGCCGCGGAAGGCTATGCCCTTGACCGCATCAACCGGGCGAAGGGTGATGCTTCCAGATTTGATGCTATCTTTAAAGAATACGCCAAGGCCAAGGACGTTACCAGACGGCGTCTGTATCTTGAAATGCTGAAAGAACTTTTCCCCAAGCTTGGGGACAAATATATCGTAGATCATGATCAGAAGAACCTCTTACCACTGCTTAACCTCGGAAGACAAAACGGTATAAAATAATGAAATCTAAAGGTATATTATTAATTGTTGCAGCAGCTGTCATTGCCCTTGTCTATTTTTCCGCCTATGTGGTGGATGAAACCGAACAGGTGGTTGTGACCCAATTCGGGAAAGTAGTGGGCACACCCAAGTATGCCTCCGGTCTGTATTTTAAACTTCCCTTTATTCAGGATGCGACCTATTTCCCTAAAAATCTTCAGGAATGGGACGGTGATCCCGGACAGATCCCCACCCTGGATAAAACCTATCTCTGGGTAGACACCTTTGCCCGCTGGAAAATTGTCGATCCTGTTAAATTCTTTCAGACAGTCAATAATACCGTCAGTGCCCAGGGACGGCTTGATGATATTATCGATCCCGCGGTTAGAAACTTGATCACCGAAAGCCGGCTGATTGAAACGGTGCGCCAGACCAACCGGGGCATGGATACTTTTGAGCACGGTGTTGAAGAAGCTAAAGATGTAAAATCGTTTCATATTACCATCGGCAGAGAAAAAATTACCAAGCAGATCCTGGAACAGGCCCAGCCCAAACTGTCTAAATTCGGCATTGAAGTGGTCGACGTGAAGATCAAACGCATTAATTATGTCGAGCAGGTCAGAAATTCGGTTTACGGACGCATGATCGCCGAGCGCAAACAGATTGCAGAAAAATTTCGATCCGAAGGTAAAGGTGAGGCCCGCAAGATATTAGGTGGTAAAGAAAAAGAATTGAAGCAGATCACTTCCGAAGCCTACCGCAAAGCCCAAACGTTAAAAGGTACAGCCGATGCCAAGGCGACCAAATTATACGCGGATTCCTATGGCGTCGATCCTGATTTTTACTCGTTTATCAAAACGCTTGAAATATACAATGAATCCCTTGACAAGGACAGTTCGTTAGTGATTTCAACGGACTCGGAGTTCTTTAAATATCTTAAAGGGTATGACCCATAGGGTAGAAAAGCACCAAGACCGCTTAAAACGGAATTGGTGCTTCTTTATATTTAAGAAAAGCGAACCAAACGGCAATAGCGAGCGTACTCCCCTGCCCGACATGGCGGGATTGCGGGGAGCTTTAGGTATTATTTGCCCTTTCTTCTTTGATGGCGTGTACGAGCTAAAAGTTTTCTGTGTTTATGTTTTCTCATTTTTTTTCTTCGTTTTTTAACCACACTACCCAACAGATCACCCCCACTTTTGTTTTATTTTTAACCAATTTAATCAATTCTATTTTTAACCAATTAACCAATAAGAGTAGTTTTTTACATGATTCAAATTTGTTTGTCTACAGTTTTTTTTAAAAATTGCCATGGAAAACCTTGAAACTTTCAACGCAGATCAGATTGCCATCATTAACAACGGCGTTGCCATGTCTGAAGAACTTGTGAGCAATTTCTACAAGATGTCCGCCAGTCAGTGGCTTAGCCGCAGATACGATATTAAAACCATGGCAGACCTCAACCCCGCAGAGACCGTTTGCGGACCCTTTGCTCAGGTTATCCGTTATCAAGGGCAACGCAAAGATGCATCTTTAAGTTCCGCAGCATACGATTTTTACAAAATATGTCTTCAGGACCATGCTATCCTGGCGGCAATCGCCCAATCACCGGGCATTAAACTTTTACCGTTTATCCTCTACATCGTAACCCATGAATTAATTCATATAGTCAGATTCAGCAAATTCCTTCAGGGCTTTGATGCTTCTCAAAATGAAATAGCGGCGGAAGAGGCGCGTGTTCATGAAATAACGCGTGAAATCCTCGGCCCGGTTGGCATTCCCGGATTGGGCAACGTATTGATATTTTACGGCAAATGGCGTCAGCCGATTGACGACTTAAGCATTTCATAAAACCAACTCGCAGAGCGATTTTATTTTTATGAAATGTCCGCCCTGGCCTTGACAATACTTAGACATTCAATATATTAGATAAGATTCAAAAAAACTGTCTGGCAGAGATTGTTAGTATCGAGACCTTTGAAATTGGAAACAGGAGACCCTTAACAGATGCCCATTTACGAATACCAATGCATGCAATGCGGAAAAATTGATGAAGTTTTTCAGAAATTTTCCGACAAACCACAAAAAAAATGCCACCATTGTTCCGGAAAGCTGCAAAAACTTATTTCCCATAGCAGTTTTCATCTCAAAGGGACAGGATGGTATGTAACCGACTATGCCGGCAAATCAGGAAGCCCTCCCACCACCCCAGAGAAGGCGGATAAAGCATCATCGACAGATACAAGCAAACCAGAAAGCAGTACATCATCGACAGATACAAGCAAATCAGAAAGCAGTACATCATTGACAGATACAAGCAAATCAAAAAGCAGTGAAACTAAAACGGAGCAATCTGCCGATAAAACCTCATAATATGCCGGCACTGCTTGCCGACCTTACCGCTCTGCATAACCTTCCGGGCGTATTAGACAAAAAGAAGCGGCTCTAAATAGTGTCCATCCAGGCTGATAATGACAGATACACATGGTTTTATTGTAAAAATCAAAAAATTTCCATGAACCCCTTTACAAACAAAAATGTGTGATTATTTTTGCTAAGTTACAACTTCAGTGTGCTGGAAAATTAAGGCCTTCCCCATCCGTTTCCGGCAATATCAAAGAAAACAAATTGAAGTTCTATAACAACATTTCTAATGATCTAATGTAAAAGGAGAATTTGAAAAATGAAACTTAGACCTTTGAATGACCGAATTTTGGTAAAACGCGTTGAGGAGAAAGAAGTGACCAAGGGAGGAATCATTATCCCGGACACTGCTAAGGAAAAGCCGGCCGAAGGTAAAGTCGTTGCGATTGGAAACGGCAAATTGAACGAAGACGGCAAACGAATCCCGCTTACACTCAAAGTTGGTGAGCGGATTCTATTCGGAAAATATGGTGGAGCGGAGATAAATCTTGATGGCGTAGAATACCTGATCATGAATGAAGGCGAAGTTCTCGGCGTTATCGAAAAATAAAAAAAATAAACGGAGGATAGACCAAGATGGCTAAAGAAATTAAATATGGTATGAAAGCCCGTGAAGCCATGCTGAACGGTGTAAAAAAACTGGCTGATGCGGTTATCGTAACTCTCGGTCCCAAAGGGCGGAACGTTGTGATTGATAAATCCTGGGGATCTCCCACGGTTACCAAAGACGGCGTAACAGTGGCCAAGGAAATCGAATTTGAAGACAAATTTGAAAATATGGGCGCCCAGATGGTGAAAGAAGTGGCCAGCAAGACCAGCGACATGGCCGGTGACGGCACCACCACGGCCACCATACTGGCCAGGTCAATTTATGAAGAAGGACAAAAACTGGTTGCCGCCGGCAACAATCCCATGGCCATCAAGCGCGGCATTGAAAAGGCGGTTGAGGTTACTGTCAAGGAACTTCAAGCTCTCAGCAAGCCGACTAAAGACCAGCGTGAAATCGCACAGGTCGGTACAATATCCGCAAACAACGACACAACCATCGGCAACATCATAGCCGAAGCCATGAACAAAGTCGGTAAAGAAGGTGTTATCACAGTAGAAGAAGCTAAGAGCATGGAAACCACTCTTGAGGTTGTAGAGGGGATGC
>JABMQM010000018.1 GCA_013203195.1 Desulfobacteraceae bacterium
CTCGATCAGGCTGCTGATGCAGAAACTGTTGAAAAGAAAAGAAAAAAAGCACTAGATATTCTTAAAATGGCCACAGAAGGCCGGGATTTTGCCACACTGGCACAGAAGTATTCCGAAGGCCCCACTAAAGACAGAGGGGGGTACCTGGGCGAATTTCGCAAAGAGACCATGGTAAAACCTTTTGCGGACAAAGCTTTTGCCATGCAACCCGGTGAGATCAGCGGACCGGTGCGTACACAGTTCGGATGGCACATTATCAAGGTTGAAAAAGTAACTCCGGCATCAAACCTTTCACTGGAAGAAGCCCAAAAGACAATTTTAAAAAAACTAACGGATGAAAAAGCAAAAAGTCTGGCGTACGATGAGGCTGTGGAGGTTTCCGATATTGCTTATGAAGGTGATGATCTTATGCTGGCGGCAGAAGAGCGCAATCTGAAGGTGATGACGACGGAATTTTTTACGAAAAAAGGGCCGGCTAAAGATGTCAGAGACCCAGCTAAATTTGCTTCCGCCGCTTTTGACCTTCAAGGAACGGAAAGCAGCGATATCCAGGATTTTGCAGATGGATATTACATCCTTCAGGTCTTAGAAAGAATACCCCCCAGGATCCCCGAATTCGCAGACGTCAAAGATAAAGTCCGGTCCGCTTTGGTGAAGGAAAAGCAGGAACAGCAAGCGCGGGAGGATGCCAATGCGTTTCTGTCGGCTTTAAAAAGCGGTGCATCCTTAAACTCTGAAAGCAAAAAATACAAAATAGAACCTAAGACTACCGGTTTTTTCAAACGCAACGATTCGATTCCGGGAATC
The DNA here is from genome assembly GCA_013203195.1 of Desulfobacteraceae bacterium. Taxonomy (GTDB): domain Bacteria; phylum Desulfobacterota; class Desulfobacteria; order Desulfobacterales; family UBA11574; genus Desulfatibia_A. The sequence goes on from JABMQM010000018.1 coordinate 808, forward strand.
GGATCGCAACCCGAGATTATAGAAGCAGCCTTTAAGCTTTCCGATGAACGGAAATTGCCGGAGGAAGTTATCAAAGATGGTCAAGGGTATTATGTGATTCAATTCAGAAAGAGAAAAGATCCTGATCCCCTTGGATTCGGCTCGGAAGAGAAAAGGATAAAACAAAGTTTGCTGGAGCAGAAAAAAACCAGAGTTTATCAAGCTTTTTTAGAGCAAATCAGAAGTAAAAGTGAGATAACAATCAAAGAGGGATTTTTAGAATAGCCCGAAGACGTAATATATTACTTCGAGGGCTTAACTGCAACAGCGAGCGCATTCCCCGTAGCTTGTTGGAGCGAAGCGGAAATCCAGCACAGCGGGGCTAGCGAGCGAATCAAAAAACAGCTAAAATTCCATACAGTCGCGCGAAGCACTGCCGCACGGCAGAATATTCCCTGTCCGCCTGCGGCGGACTGCAGGGATCTTCCATAACGCTGTTTCTGGACTGCTCTGGCGCGCGAGAGATTCGGGTTAGTCGTGCTGGTGTTCATACGCCCCATGCGGATGGGCATGAACATGCTGATGCACCTGCACCTTTTGGTCGAAATGAATTCTGCCGCTGCTCATAGTGTAGATGGAATCAGTAATCTCTGTTAGAAATTCGATTTCATGGGAGATCAATATATAGGTAAGATCGAGGTCGGACAGCACACGTTTTAGAATTGCTTTGGTTTTGTCGTCCAGGCCGCTGGTCGGTTCGTCCATAAGCAAAACTTCGGGCTGCATGGCCAGGACCGTAGCAAGTGAGACCAGCTTTTTTTCTCCACCGGACAATTTGTAAGTTATGCGGTCTTCAAAGCCGGCCAGCCCCAAAAACTTCAAAGTGTTTATGGCAATCTCCACGGCTTCATCCTGAGACTTGCCCAGGTTCAAAGGGCCGAAAGCCACATCTTCCAGCACCGTCGGAGAAAACAACTGGTCGTCGGCATCCTGAAAAAGAAGGCCGATTTTTCGGCGAATTTTTCTAAAATCTTTTTCCGTCCTGGCAGGCCGGTTGTAGATCTCTATGCTGCCTGATGTAGGTTTTAAAAGCCCCATGATAACGTGAAACAGGGTGGTTTTTCCGCTGCCGTTGGGTCCCATCAGACCGAAGCGGTCGCCGCTGTTCAGCTTTAGGTTAAGCTTGTCGAGGACCGGGGAACTGCCCGCATAGCTGAAACAAATATCTTTAATATGAATAATCAGATTGTTTTTTTCCACTCCAGTACTCCCAATGCCAGAATAACAGCTATCATCAAAGCCAGCGAAACGATGTCTTTCCTATTTAAGGAAAATTTACTCAAACTGTAAAGATTTCCATTGAAACCGCGGCACAGCATAGCATTGTAGACTCTTTGAGCGCGGTCTAAACTTCGGATCAGCAGCATTCCCACCATATAGGCCAAAGTTTTGTAAGTATGGAGGCTGTTTCCCGGAATAAAACCTCGCATCTTCATGGAATTTTTAAGCCGGACATACTCTCTATGCATGACATGGATATAACGGTAAGTAAAGAAAAACAGGTGAACGATTTTTGGGGGGATTCCCAGTGCGCGCAAGGCGTGGCCCAAAGTAAAAATAGGGGTGGATGCAACCAGTGCTATCAGCATGAGCATCATGGCATTGGATTTGACGCTGATTCCGGCCGCGTAAAGCACCCCTTCACGAGTGACGGCCAGCGGTCCCATGAAAAAGAGCGGTTCACCTTTGAAAGTAAAAGGGAGAAAAAGCCACAGGAAAACAATTAGCAGGTTGACAGGTATCATCCGCCGGCCAAGTTCCATAAACGGAATTTGTGTCATCAGCACGATAAAAACTCCCAATACCAGGGCTGCCGTCAAAACTTGGAACTGCCGGGCTGTGGCCACAACAATGGAGAAAAGGAATACCACGGCAATCTTGACGCGAGGATCAAGATGGCGAATGAAAGAATCACCATTGGAAAGTTCTTCAAACATCAGTCATTTCTTCGCCGGTTTGCAACGTACAGGGCAATACCCACCAGTCCTAATATATAGCCAATGCCTCCCAGGATTTCAGTTATTCCGGGTTCGCGGTCCATGGATTTTGCCAGCATATTGGTGATCGGTGCAAGTTTCTTGTCAAGCGACTTGTCAATCATTTGCTGAAGCGCTTGGCGTTCAAGATGAACATGGGC
>JABMQM010000188.1 GCA_013203195.1 Desulfobacteraceae bacterium
ATAGTGGCTCTGGCCAACCGCCATGGCAATCCGGATACCGACCTCGTAACCCACCAGAATACCTACTATGAGATCCGCTCCGGATGCCCTCTCCTTCTCTGCCATCGCAAACACCGCCGGCATGATCGATGCCGCAGGGTGAAAAACAGACCCCCTGTGAAGGTCGTCCATCTCTACCACGTGAGAAGATGCCCCATTGGCCAATGCCGCCAAAAGACTCATGCTCTTCAAGTTATCAGGGATTATAGTGGATTCCGGAGTCCCTCCGAGCCCACGCACCACTTCCAGCAAGGATCTGACAGGGGGCTCGTTTTGGCCGGCATACGCCGATCCAAGCCAGTCTAAAAAAAAAGTCTTTATCTTATATATCTGGTTCTCTGAAAGATCGCTGTAGCTGAGCCGGTTCACGAACCTGGCAAATTCGGAGGTCAGGGTATTTGAAGGCATTATGATTCTCCTCTGAAAGAAAGCATATCACTTCCGCATGTACAAACATATATAGAGACCTTTGAAAAATGTTCAATTTTGTTCAAGGCCAAGGCAGGCGAAAATTTTAACCACAGGAATACATCGAGTATTTCGAGGATTGAAATTTGAGCCTAACGCCGGGATTGGACAAAAGGGGACGTTTTTCAAAGGTCTCACCATTGCCATGATCAGTATTATACTAACAGCATGTGCTGCATTCAATCCGGCTGCCATCCAGCCTGAAAAGGTTTTCGGAAACGGCTCCGAACCCCTTTTGGAGCCGGGACAGAAAATTAAAATCATGTCCTGGAACGTACAGTATATGGCCGGAAAAAATTATGTATTCTTTTACGATCTGCTTGACGGCAGCGGTCCGGACAGGCGACCCTCGGCAGAAGACATCACTTCTACCCTGAAGGAGGTGGCACGGGTGATCCGCCGGGAGAACCCGGATATTGTCATGCTGCAGGAGGTTGACGACAATGCCCGCCGAACCGACTATGAAGATCAGCTGGCGCGTTTGCTGGAACTGCTGCCCGCCGAATATAAATTTCATGCTTCGGCCTTTTACTGGCAATCCTCTTTTGTTCCGCATCCCAAAATCATGGGAAAAGTGGGCTTGAAACTTTCCATCCTCTCCAAATTTAACATTGCCAAGGCTATCCGCCATCAACTGCCGTTAAGAAAAATAAGTGCTTTGAGGCAACGCTTTGACCTGAAACGTGCTGTTATCGAAGCCCGTCTACCAATCAAAGACGGCAACAATTTTATTGTAATGAATACCCACCTGTCGGCCTTCGCCCAGGGTGAGGATACCATGCAGCGTCAAATAGAGCATCTCAAAATGCTGATGGATCAATATACAAAAGATGGACCGGCCTGGATCTTGGGGGGTGATTTTAATCTTCTGCCGCCCGGCAAAGCCTATCAACGCCTGCCGGATTATCATAAAGAGTATTATCAGGAAAATACCGAAATTGAGCCCTTAACTTCAGCGTATCGATCGGTTCCAAGCCTGAAAGAAGTTAACGGCAATGTTCCGGAAAAATGGTATACCTTCTTTTCCAACGACCCCAGGATCACGGAGCCGGACCGGACCATCGATTTTATCTTCTATGCGGATAGGCTGCAGTTGGGGAAACATCGCGTCATTCGGGACGGTACGCTCCATATCTCCGATCATATGCCGATTGTGGCGGAGTTTATAATTCCTTAGATGAACAGTGCTGAAGAAATTGAAGTTTGAGAGATCTTTGAATTATTGTGTTCGCGACCTGGTGTTTTTTTATCGGCAGGGACTTTCAAGGGTTTCCCCTTCGATCCATCGGTTTACAAAATGTAATGTTACCCTGATATCAATCTTGTTCGTTTTTGATATGTTTTCTAATTTTTCCAGTATGTCTTCAACTTTTTTGCCGTTCTCGATAAGGGCGTAAATCTTGATACTGCGCTTAAAGAAATCCGCAGCAAGTTCGTTTTTCCCCAGGCTCAAATAGGCTGCACCAATTGCCGCCAGATCATCGGCGATACCTTTGTAGAATCCAGATGTACGATCAACAGCCAGTGCTGTTTCAAAGAATTCAACCGCCTCTTCATAGCGCCGGGTTTCAAGCATGAGCTTTCCAAAAGCAAAGTTTACGGTTGAAAACTCAGATAAGTTAGCCCGATCAGCTTTGGCAAGCGCCGTTTCCAGCATCTTTTCAGCACGATTGTAATCCTTTTGTTTGGTAAAAAGGATACCCCGGTTAGTTAAAAGTGGATTATAAACCAGTCTGTTTTTCAGGGCCATGTCTTCAGCCGTGCTCAACAACTTGTCAGCTTCTTCCAGCCGGCCGCCTTGAATTAATACGGCCGCCTTGTTTGATAGAATCTGGACAACTCCTTTATGATCTGCGATATCAGTATAGATACCTAAAGACTCATCAAAAAAAAGAATTGCACTGTCAATGTTGCCCATGATTCTGTAAATGTTGCCGATGTTGTTGAGGCTCATGGCAACACCATTTAGTTGATCGGATGCGGAGAACAGCTCGTGAGCCTTGAAAAAGTGTTCTAAAGAGCGCTGATAACACCCCATGTTATATATAGCAATCCCTTCGGATAGTGCTTCCATGCCGGCGGTTAGGTGCTTAGGCCGTTTTGGGGCGGAGTTTCCACTTGCGCACGCAAAGAAAACGATGCATAAAAGCAAATATAAATATTTTGAAAATCTTTTCATAGCGGTCTTTCCTGAAAAATCATTTTCCCATTAATCTTTTATACTAAGTTAGCAAAGGAAAGTCAAAGCATCGCTTCACGCAGGTATTAATTGCTTTGGAAATATGCAGGATAAAAAACAGTTTGACATCAAAAACTAAAATTTTGTAGAATGCCAATAATTTAAAGGCAATGAAGTCTGCCTGAACTGCCCTTGGAATTTGGCCGGGGGATGATGACTTCTACTTGCAAGGGTAGAAGTCTCCATGTACTTTCACCCTATCCGGGATCAACCGGATGGGGTTTTTTGTAAGTGAGGGGCACATGGCTGTCAGCATAGCACTTATTATAATTGTTGGATTGGTCGCTGATTCTCTGTTCAAAAAAATCAAATTGCCCGGTCTGATCGGGATGCTCATTGTCGGGGTTCTGGCAGGCCCCTATGTGCTTAACATGATGTCGCCGGAGATGATGAATGTTTCCGGTGATTTCAGAAAGATCGCCCTGATTGTAATTCTGCTGCGCGCCGGGTTTGAACTGCGCCGGGATGCGTTGCGCCGGGTCGGGCGGGCAGCGGTCATCATGAGCGCCCTCCCGGCGGTTTTTGAAATCGCCGGTGTAATGCTGGTGGCTCCCAAGCTGCTGCATATAACCTACCTTGAGGCCGCCATCCTGGGTTCCATTCTGGGGGCCGTATCTCCCGCGGTTGTTGTACCTCTGATGATCGACTATATGGACAGGGGAAGAGGTTCGGAAAAGGGAATCCCCACCATGATCCTTGGGGCTTCTTCGCTGGATGATGTTTTCGTGATTGTGCTGTTCACCGTATTTTTAGGAATGTACGGCGGTGAACAGGGCAATATTTTACTACAGCTGGCTGATATCCCCATCTCGATCGTTTTAGGAATTATCGTCGGAATTATTCCCGGCTATTTCTTATATCGCCTCTTTACCAAATATGACTGGCGCCCCCCCAAACGCACGATGATTGTCATGGGGGTCGCCATTATCCTCACCTGGCTGGAAACGGTTTGCGAAGAGCATGTGCCCGTGGCAAGTCTTTTAGGGGTCATGGCTATCGGTTTTATCATCCTGGAAAAGTCAGAACCCATCGCCCATCTGATTTCCCAGAAGCTGAAAAAGCTGTGGGTATTTGCCGAACTTTTGCTTTTTGTTCTGGTTGGGGCGCAGGTAAATATCCATGTGGCCTGGAAAGCCGGTCTGGCCGGCACCCTGGTAATCTTTATCGGTCTGGTTTTCAGAAGCGTCGGAACATATCTGTCGTTGCTGGGAACACCCTTTACCTGGCAAGAAAGGCTCTTTTGCGTGGTGGCTTACATCCCCAAAGCAACGGTTCAGGCCGCCATCGGTGCGGTTCCCCTGGCCGCCGGCGTTGCTTCCGGTGAAGTGATTCTGGCGGTAGCGGTGATGTCGATTCTATTGACGGCTCCCATCGGCGCCATCGGCATCATGATTATGGGAGAACGAGTTCTGGACCACGGAGAACTTTCGATATACAAGTTCAAAGAACTCCGGGAAAAACTGGCACTTCCCCATGTAGGTGAAAGGGTTCGCAGCAAAAGTTCCGGCAGGGTTTGGAAAGTAATCGAACAAAAAGAAGTCTGGCTGAAAGAACCTGGCCAGGCGGATGCTCTTCAGGCCCCTCCCGAACTAACTCCGGCCATCTATTTGCGCTACTGGGGTGAAGAGACCAGCCCGGGGCTCAACCAGGGCAAGACCATGTCGCATCAATATACCCGTGAA
>JABMQM010000189.1 GCA_013203195.1 Desulfobacteraceae bacterium
AAAGCAAAAAAGGGCAGTGTTGAGCGATAAACAGAAGATGGCACTGCAAAAATAACCAGAGTTGGGTTCAGGGTTCAGAGGTTCAGGGTTCAGAGGTTAACCTGGAACGTTGAACCCAGAACGTTGAACCCAGAACGTTGAACCTTGAACCCAGAATGTTGAACCTTGAACGTTGAACCCGGACCGCTCAATTTAGGTATCAGTTAAAAAAAAACAAGCATCCCCGATAAATCGGGATTTACGCTGCGCTCCAACAAGTATCCAGCATCAAGTAGCTATTAGGTCTGCAGGAGGTTAAACTCTATGGCAAAAAAATCCGGTAAAGAACGGACAAGTACAAAGAAAATCACCAAGAAGACTATAAAGGATTTGATTTCGAAAGGGAGAGAGCAGGGATATTTAACTTATAATGAAATTAATGAAGCACTTCCTGATGATATGCTTTCCCTGGAGCAGATTGATGACACACTCATTATGTTTGATGATAACGACATAGAAATTATAGACGAAAAGAAAACCAAATTGATACCCAGCGCAAAAAAAGCTGCAAACAAAAAAATCGTTACTAGTGATACTTCCAGCGTTGAATTCGGCAAGGTAACCGATCCTGTTAAGATGTATCTGCGCGAGATGGGACTTGTAACTCTTTTGAGCAGGGAAGGCGAAGTTGAAATCGCCAAAAAAATCGAATCCGGAGAACAAGAAGTCTTAAGAGCACTGATAGATACGACAACTGGCGTTTTTTGTCTTTTAGAGCTCGGCGAACATATTCGGCACGGTGCTTTGCGTCCCAAGCATGTGTTAAGGGATATCAGGGATGTTGAAGACGCAGATAGCTATGTTGATGAAGCGCTCCAAATCGAAAGCTTTTTAAACACTGTTGGTAAAATTAAGGCGATTAATGAAGAAAACGATACCTATCGGAAAGAGCTTTTTTTATCTGATCTCGATCCGGATGAACGACGTCGGATTAGGAGGTGTATAACTCGACGAAATAATAAGATATTTGATTCTTTGAAAGATTGGCGTCTTGAAATCGGAGTTATGGAGAACATTAACAAACTGATTAAGGAACAAATCGAATGGTTTGATTCCATGAACAAAATGATTTTAATGTGTGCTGATGTTGTTAATACCCCGGTTACGGAACTCCGCTCTAATTTAAGAACGAAAAGCAGCTTTACAAAATGGGCCAAGGATCGTTGCAGCCTGACAAAAGAGGAGGTGGGTGTACTCTATCAAGACCTAAAAAAGATCCAGAAGCAGATCTTGGAGAGGGAGTTTGCCGTCAAAGCTAAAAGCCGAACGTTAAAAAGAGTTGTTTCAGTCGTTGAAGAAGGGCGATTTAAAGCCAAACTTGCCAAAAGTGAGTTGGTCAAGGCAAATTTGCGCCTGGTTGTAAGTATTGCCAAAAAATATACTAACAGAGGTTTGCAGTTTCTGGATCTGATTCAGGAAGGTAATATAGGTCTTATGAAAGCGGTGGACAAGTTTGAATATCGCCGCGGTTATAAATTCAGTACGTATGCTACCTGGTGGATACGCCAGGCCATAACGCGGGCAATTGCTGATCAGGCAAGAACAATACGGATTCCTGTCCATATGATTGAAACCATCAACAAATTGATACGCACGTCCAGATATCTGGTGCAGGAGCTTGGTCGAGAACCTACCCCGGAAGAGATTGCCAAAAAAATGGAAATTCCGCTGATAAAGGTGCGCAAGGTTTTAAAAATTGCGCGCGAACCTATCTCACTGGAGACACCCATCGGTGAGGAAGAGGACAGTCATCTGGGGGATTTTATAGAAGATAAAAAGTTTATGCTGCCTTCGGACGCCGCCGTCAGCCTCAACCTTGCCGAACAGACAAGAAAAGTTCTTGCGACTTTGACGCCGCGTGAGGAAAAGGTATTGCGGATGCGTTTTGGTATCGGGGAAAAGGCGGACCATACCTTAGAGGAAGTCGGGCAGGATTTTGCTGTCACCCGTGAAAGGATCAGACAGATAGAAGCCAAAGCACTTAGAAAGCTAAGGCACCCCACTAGAAGCCGGAAGCTGAAAAGTTTTATTGAACAGACGTAAGAATGATGAATTTGACTTTTTACGACGCCATCAAAACTTGACAATTATTATTTATAAATGTAGGCAATATTTCAGCTCTTTGTAACTTTGTCGCGATTTTAATCGAATGGTAAATGACAACTTGTACGGGCCCATAGCTCAGCTGGCAGAGCCACCGGCTCATAACCGGTAGGCCCCTGGTTCGATCCCAGGTGGGCCCACTCATTATTCGCAATAAACCACCAGCCCTGTTAATGTGACAAAAGTTCAAATGAACAAAACAAATGAATCTAAGAGAACTAAAATTCGGTATAAAACGTTTTGAAGTTAAAAATTTCGTGCTTCGAATTTCCGGTTTATCCTGGTTGGGTGTAAATTGATAAAAAAGCAAAATACAATAATGCACTGGAAGCTTTATCTAAAAGTGCGGAACTCAAAGCGTGGTTGTTTTCAATAACCACGCTTTTTTATTTCTTGATGCTTGATGCTGGATACTGGATACTTGATGCTGTATAACGAGATCGCCAATCATCTCTGCCCTAAATCTGGTCAAGGCGGGATTTTCGCTACGCTTCAACAATCGTCAATATTCAATCCCGCGCATCGCGGGATAAATAGTCAATAGTCAATAGTCAATCAGCAATGGGGTGGTGATTTTTATGAAGGTAAGGAGCGCGGATTTCGCGGGATCCTGGTACCCTGGGGAAGAGTCTGACTGCA